>JALWZK010000310.1 GCA_027002665.1 Campylobacteraceae bacterium
ATAAAAATAGTAAAAAAGATAAAAATAGAACAACTCCAATAGATAATATTGATAATATTATTGTATATACAGATGAACAGCTTGAGTTAAAAGAAGAGTTAGAGAGATACTTAGAGCAGTTAAAATCTCTCAATATAGAGGGGATTATAGATATGACATATCCTAAACTATTTATTCCAATCAATAAAAATATGTTTAAAAGATATCTCAATACAGTCATAAGTTCAAAGGATATTACAATAGAGTCTTTTGATGTAAATATTACCGATATTGGAGAGATTCAATCTTTTAGTAATGGTAAATTTGCTACGGTAGAGTATAGGAGTATAATAAAGTTGGCATTTATAAATCCAAATCTATATAGTGATGAACTTAGTATGAGAGTTTTAAATGATACCCTAACCGATAAGTATGGTAGTGATAATATTAAAATAGATGCCAAAAATAGAGAGATAGTTATAAAGAGAGATGAGAAACTATTGGCAATAAAAGAGCAGGATAGTGATTGGAAATTTATCGGAGATAATAGAGAGTATAGACGACTATATCCCCAAATTATACCCTTAGATATTCTATCTCAAATTTAAGCGACTTGCGGGAGTTGCTCCCCTTCACAATATATTCCAAGTGCCTTTGCCTCTTCAATAATCATCTCAGAGACCATCATTTTAGATTCTATGACAATATCTAACTTTTCTGATTTTATCTTCAGTTTAAGTGGTCGCTCCCCTTTATATTTTTGAGCTAAATGGTATAACTCCTCAATAATCTTAATATCAGGCATAAGATTTATAGATAGTATTAGAGGTGGAAGATTAGGCTCTGGAGTATGCTTAACCTCTCTCTTTATCTTGACCTTTTCCCGCTTTGCATCTCTTAGAGACTCTATTTTTAAGAGAGTCACTTTGGTGATATTTTTTTCATCTCTATCAATCCTAACTTTAAAGGCTATTGGTTTTTCTAAGTCAAACTCTTCCTTTAATTCATTTAATCTATTTTCAAATAACACTAACTCAATATTTCCATGTAAATCCATAATATTGATAATTCCAAATCTATTTCCCCTCTTAGAGATTTTCTCTGTTATCGATTCCACCTTCCCAATTATTAGAGTTATTGAGCCATTTGCCAACTCCTCTATCTCTGAACTAAGAGTATATTCAATCTTTGCAAGTTGCTCTCTATACTCATCTAATGGGTGTCCCGATACATAAAATCCTAAAGACTCTTTCTCTAACTCCAATAACTCTAAGAGTTTATACTCCTTCATTGGCTCTATCTTAATATCAACTCTTTTCATATCCTCATCATCACTAAATAGAGAGCCTATATTATCTTTTTTCATTGACATTGCTCTACCAGCCTGTTCTACAATATACTCTATATGTGTAAGTAGAGCTTTCCTTGTATGTCCAAAACTATCAAATGCACCCGCTTTTATAAGTGTCTCTATAACTTTCTTATTTACTTTTGTGGCATCAATTCGGGATATAAAATCACTCATATTTTTAAACTCTCCCCCCTCATTTCGAGTTTTTATAATGGAGCTAATAGCCACATCTCCTGCACCCTTTAAAGCACCCATTCCAAAAAAGACTACATTCTTACCATCTATTGTATCGGCTTGAAATACTAAATCTGAACGGTTAATATCTGGTGGAAGAAGCTCTATATTTAATCTCTTTAACTCATCTATATACTTTACAACCTTATCGGTATTATTTTTCTCTAAGGTTAGAATTGCAGACATAAACTCTGTTGGGTAGTAGTATTTTAAAAAAGATGTATAGAAGGTTATCATGGCATAGGCTGCCGAGTGGGATTTATTGAATCCATACCCTGCAAATTTAACAATTAGATTAAAAAGCTCTTCTGCCTTTGCTCTATCAAATCCTTTTTTCTCTGCACCGTTGGCAAACTCACCCTTTAATCTATCCATCTCCTCCTTAATCTTTTTCCCCATAGCTCTTCTAACCAAATCGGCACCACCGAGGGTAAACCCACCAATAGTTTGCACTATCTGCATAACCTGCTCTTGATAGACAATAACCCCATAAGTTGGCTTTAAGATTGGTTCGAGTTCAGGGAACATATATCTTATCTCTGCTCTTCCATGTTTTCTCTCAACAAAGTCATCCAGCATTCCAGACTCCATAGGTCCCGGACGATAGAGTGCTAACATAGCAATAATATCTTCAAATCCACTCGGTTTAAGTCGTTTAGATAAATCTTGCATTCCTGCCGATTCTATCTGAAATAGCCCCAATGTATCACCGGTAGATATATACTCATACACTTTGGGGTCATTTATATCTTGCTCTTTAAAATCTATCCTTTTGCCATATCTCTTCTCTATAAGTTTATTTGCCTCTTCAATGACAGTTAAGGTCTTTAATCCCAAAAAGTCAAACTTAATTAAATCTACATCTTCAACATATTTACCATTATATTGAGTTGCCAATATATCTTGTCCTGTCGGTTTAAATAGGGGAACCTTTTTCCAAAGCTCTTCGTTAGATATTACAACTCCAGCAGCGTGTATTCCTGCATTTCTATTTAACCCCTCTAGGGCCAGTGCAAAATCCCAAACTCTCTTAGCAAGAGGATTTGTCTCTATTAACTTTTTTATCTTTGGTTCTTTTTCAAAAGCTTTTTTTAGAGTAATGCCCAACTCATCAGGGATTAATTTTGCCATATTGTCGGCTTCAGAGTATGGCATATTTAGAACTCTCGCTACATCTCTAATTACCCCCTTAGCTTGAAGCTTACCAAAAGTTATAATTTGGGCTACATTATATCTACCATACTTATTAATTACATAATCCAATATCTCTTGTCGTCTTGCTTGACAAAAGTCCATATCAATATCTGGCATACTTACCCTCTCGGGGTTTAGAAATCTCTCAAAGAGTAGCCCATAGGGTATTGGGTCGATATCGGTTATCTTTAGAGAGTAGGCAACAAGTGAACCTGCGGCTGAATTATGCACAATATAGTTAGAGGTTGTATATGAGTGGTCATTTTTTACTGTAAAATCATAAACTTTTATTTTTTGTTTTTTATTTTTAGTAATTTTTCTTACTTTGAGTTTTATATAATCTTTCTCTATCCTATATATATTTCGTCGCTCTTTTGGAATATCATAGAT
>JALWZK010000311.1 GCA_027002665.1 Campylobacteraceae bacterium
ATATTTTATTTATCAAAAGAAGATAATTATAGATTTTAAATTTTTTAAATAAAGTAAAAAAATAGAAATTTTTTATTTAATTTCTCCATTCTATTCCCTATTTTTACAAATAGCTGATACAATATCATCTAAATAATAAAATAGATAAATAAGGAGATAATAGTGTCATTGATGTCGAAATTACTGAGTGTCGCAATAGTAGCAACGATAGGACTCAATGCTTCAACTTCAGAAGCAGAGGTTAAAGATTATATTATGAACCACATGGTAAATAATTCACGAATTAAAGTTACCAGTGTGGATATGATTGGTAAAAAAGAGTTAGATAGACCAAAAGGGTGGGAGGCATTTTTTGTAAATATACATGCAGATGTCAAGAGAACAGCAACCGTTACAGATAAAATAACTGTTCCAGAGACAGTCTTTGCAAAAGATGGATTTGCAGTTCCAACTATTATTGATATGAAAACAGGAAAAGATTTAAAGTCTCAGATTAAGCCTGAATTGGACCCAAAACTTTATGATGATGAGCATCTATTTGCAGGGGATAAGAATGCACCACATAAGATTTTAATCTTTAGTGACCCACAGTGTCCATTCTGTAAAGAGATTGTTCCAAAGATATATAAAGCTGTAAAGGCACACCCTAAAACTTTTGCACTATACTATTATCATATGCCACTTCTTCGTATCCACCCTGTATCAGACGCCATATCGAGAGTTATGATAATCGAGCAGAAAAAGGGACACTTTGATAGGGTAATAGATATGTATTCTTTAGAGTTTGACCCGAGAGAGGTGAATGCTACTAAAATTTTAGGTAAAATCAATAAGAAATATGGCTTAAACATTACAGAGAAGGATATTGATGCCAAAGAGATTGCCGATGCATTAAGACATGATGAGAATATGGGAACAAAATCTATGGTGGCAGGAACACCAACTATATATTTCGATGGTAAATGGGATAAGTCGAGAAAAGCTTATATGAAATTTATTAAGGATAAATGAACTATATTAGGGAGGATAAAGAGTTACTTTGAATAGATTAGTAATAGCAACGAGGGCAAGTGAACTTGCCTTATGGCAGACACATCATATAAAAGATAAAATAGAGAGAGAGTTTCCATATATTAAAGTGGAACTGAATGAGATTACCTCAAGAGGTGATAAGATTCTGGATAGACCTTTGGCATTAATAGGTGGAAAGGGGCATTTTACTAAAGAGCTTGAAGATGCAATGTTGGCTGGAGAGGCAGATATGGCAGTTCACTCTCTCAAAGATGTTCCAACATATATTCCAGAAGGGTTGGAGTTGGTAGCAATTACCAAAAGGCAAGACCAATCGGATGTTTTTCTATCTCATAAGTTTAGCTCCTTAGAGTCTCTCCCTATGGGTGCAGTGGTTGGGACTACAAGTCTTAGAAGGAGAATGCAACTCTTGAGAGTTAGACCGGACTTAGTGATCAAAGATTTAAGAGGAAATGTAAATACAAGACTTAGAAAATTGAGAGAGGGGCAGTATGATGCTATTATCTTAGCATATATAGGTTTAGCAAGATTAAATCTATTGGAAGATATACCATTTACTCAAAAACTACCCTTAGATATAATGATACCACCAATGGGACAAGCCTCTCTCGGGATAGAGATAGTTAGCTCCAATAGGAGAGTTCGGGAGATAGCTCAATCTTTAAATGATAAGGAGAGTTACCTCTTAACGCAATTAGAGAGAGAGTTTATATCGGAGATTGGAGCGGGTTGCTCTGCACCGGTAGCTGTTAATGCTACTATAGATGGAGATAATCTAAAGATAGAGTCTATGATAGGATATCCAGATGGAACCAATATCTTACATAAATCTCTAATTGCCAAGAGAGAGGAGTCCAATAGCTTAGGTAAAAGACTTGCATCTCTAATGGTTGAAAATGGTGCATTGGATATTTTAAGAAATGCTGAAAAGTTGGCATTTAAAGAGGTGAGACCTGAAAGGATTTAATACTCAATTTCAACCTCTGCCATTTTAACCATTTTGTTCATTTCAGATAGTAAAATTGGATTTTCTCTAATAATAGTTTTCATCTCCTTAGATGATAACTTCTCTTTCATATATAGAGGTTTTAACTTTTCCCATATAGATTTAACTTTGGCTAACTGCTCCTTAATTTTCTCATTTGTAGGTTTTACTACAGTTTGATTACTCTCTCCATTAATAAGGGCATTTAATGAGTCATCGAAGAGTTTTATTGTCTTTTGTAGTTTTGGCTCATACTCCTTAGCACCTTTTGAGATAAGAAGTTTCTCTTTTGTCATCTTTTGAGTTAGCATTCTCTGTCGTCCTGCTACATTTACAATTCTAAGTCTCGCCCTATCGAGATAGTTTTGAGATGTATTGGATTTCTCATATCTCTTTACCAACTCATCGGAGACTTTTAAAAGCTCTTCATTCTTATCTATAACAAATTTAAGTGATTTTCCATCTTTATCTTTCTGATTGGCAATATTTTTAATATGTTGATAGAAGGGTTTCCACTTTTTCTCTATAACTGCAATCTGTTCATCTATAGATTTACCTTTGAGAGGTATGCAGTTTAACTCTTTATCTCCATATTTAAAGGCATTTAGTGTCTGATTATATAGAGATGAAAATTTACGAAGTCTTTTAATATTCTCCTCTTTATCAATGTTAGATGATACTAAAATGGATAATTTTGTCATTCTTTGAGTTAGCATTCTCTGCTTTCCTGATAGATTAACCAATCTTTTTAACTGATTATTTCTATTCATAAAACTGTCTATAATAGATGATAATTTTAATCTCTGCTTTTGACGATTAACCGATTTTGTATATAAGACAACAGCTCTATTCATCTCAATTAAGATATTATCTAATCTATCTATTGCCTCTTTAGTATCTTCTCCATTAATAGCTTTCTTCAATATAGGTTGAATATCACTCCAGAGTTTCTCAACAACTTTTAACTGTTGAACAATTTGAGGTAGTTTAGTCCCTTTCAAGTTTAACTCTTTACTTCCATTAAAGAGACCTTTAAGGGTTTTAGTAAACAGTTTTTGCGATTTTTTAAAATCTGATTTATAATATTTGCTCTTAAATCCATTTTTTATAAATAGTAAATCTTTACCCATCTTTTGAGTTAGCATTCTCTGTTTTCCAGCCAGATTAATATCATTTGCCAATTTAAGTTTACTATTATCTCCACTATGTGATGCATAGATACCAACAGCTCTATTCATCTCTTTGAGGAGAGGGATATTATTTTTCTCTAATATCTTATAGCTACTATCTGTCGCTCTACCATTAATTACTTTTTTTATCTCTTTATAAAAAGGTTTCCAGAGTTTTTGAACTTTTTTAAGCTCTTTTTGTATATTTTCATTTTGAATGGCTACCAATTTTAACGATTTATCGCCACTCATTAGACCTTTGAGCGTCTTATCAAAAAGCTCACTACTCTGCTTTAATCTCTCTATATTTTTTTGCTTGTCTATATTAGAACGAATAAGAAATGCCTCTTTAGTCATCTTTTGAGTAAGCATTCTCTGCTTTCCAGATAGATTAATAGATATGGCTAACTCCCTATCTGACAATCCAAATAGTAATGAGGTAAAAATTAATATGGTAATTAGAAGTATTATAAGTTGTCTCATATTGATTTTCTCCTTAATGTAGAATATTACATTATACAATAATGATAATTTTATAATATTTAAAAAAATGAATTTTATCTTAAAAGGAGATATTACAAACTGTAAGAGAAAAACCTCTTCCAGATACCTACGGCACACAGCAGAGATGGGTGGGCTGCTATGTCCCCATCCTGACCCGTTGTCCATCAATGCTATTGCATAGGTCTAAAAGAGGCGAAAGAATAATAACGAAAATTAACTTAAAAAAGATTAAATTTATTTTATTTTGATATAATTTCATCTCAGATATAGAGAGGTGTCCGAGTGGTCGAAGGAGCTCGCCTGGAACGCGGGTGTGGGGTAACACCCACCGAGGGTTCGAATCCCTTCCTCTCTGCCATAAAGAGTTTTATTACTTTACAAATGCCACACTAAGGTATCCGACTACCCTATCTTTATCACCTGTAATATCTCCACTTGTCCTATAATCCAATATTTGACTTTTCAATCTATGTTTTTTGGCACTCTGCACCACTGCTTGAATCCCGATAATTCCACACGCCTCACAACCCATATCTAAGATACTATTATCTAACTTTTCAATTCCATTTATACAGATATTATCTAAGAAATTAGCCCGTTCCTCATTGTAAAAGTGACTTAAATCACTACTAATCACTACAGTTGTTAAACTATCCTCTAAGAGCCAATCTACAATTTTTGCCACCTTTTTGAAATCTATATCCCCATAAATCAGCTCAATAACTTCAACTTTGGGTTGATAATATTTAATAAATGGCATTTGGGTCTCTGTGGAGTGTTCTACCTTATGTGCCCTTTGTGCAAAACCTATATCAAAAAGCTTCTGCATTAAATATAGATACTCTCTATCTATCCTAATATCTCCAAATGGGGTCTGATAGGTATCGAAAAATGAGCCACTAATCCCTTTAAAATATATATGGTGGCTTGGACCAATGACGACAACCCGCTTTACCTTTTGGTTTGATAGAATGCGATGTGCAAAATTTGCTGTAAACCCACTATAGATATAACCTGCATGTGGAGAGATTATAGCTTTGGGTTTTAAATATAGCAATTTCTTATCCTTTAAATTTCTATCCAATGTTTCATTGAAAATCTCTATTAATCTTTTTACTTCAGTTGCACTTTTGGGATAAAATGCTCCTGCATTTCCTGCTACTCTTACACTCATCTTCTCACCTCCATACTCCAGCTATTTTACTATTACATTTTGGACATCTACCATCTTTCACTATATTTTTTCTAATGGAATAACCTACCCTCTCAATTAAACTCTCTTTACAATTTGGACAGTAGGTGCTATTTGTTTTTAAAATATTCCCCATATAGATAAAATTGAGTCCGACACCTTTACCTATCTTATAGGCTCTTTCTAAACTCTCTATCGGTGTGCTATCTCTATTATTGACTTTATAATTGGGATAGAAGGCGGTAATGTGCCATGGTGTATTAATATCTAACTCTTTTGCAATAAAGTTTGCAATATCATTCAACTCCTGATAACTATCATTATCTTGTGGCACTATTAGGGTTGTGCATTCTATCCAAAAATTTCTCTCTTTAAGCCGTTTTAGGGTGTCTAAAACTCCATCTAATCCACCCTTGAGATACTTTTTATAGTAGTCACTTTTAAAACTCTTAATATCGATATTAAAAGCATCGATTATACCAACCATATCATCTATAATTTCAGGACTCTCAAAACCATTACTTACAAAGATATTTTTAAGTCCCACCCTCTTTGCCAAAAGTGCTATATCTTTTGCAAATGGGTAAAATATTGTTGGTTCGTTATAGGTGTAAGATATACTCTTAGAGCCTCTCTCCAATGCAATATTTACAATCTCTTCAGGAGTTACCCTATAGTAGTTTTCAATCGATTTACTTTGCGAGATTTGCCAATTTTGACAAAATGGACATTTAAAATTACACCCAACCGTTCCAATACTTAGGGAGGTGGTGCCAGGTAGAAAATGGTATAGTGGCTTCTTCTCTATTGGGTCGATATTGATAGCACTAATTTTACCATAAACTAAATTTACAATCTTTCCACCCTCATTTTTATTCACACCACAAATTCCAATCTGTCCATCTTTCAATGAGCAGTAGTGGCGACACAATAGACACTTTATTCTATTACTCCCTATCGGTTTGTAAAAATTGTGAACTCTACCCATACTATTTAACCTTGATAGCCTCATAGACAAAGATATTTGGGTGCAATCTTAAACAATCTGGACTCATTCCTGCCTTCATACATAGAGAGCTAAAGAACTCATCAAAGGTTGAAATCTGCTCCCAAACACTCGGTAGATATGTTGCTTGGTATCCATTATATTGTAAAATAACTCCATGAACTCCATATTTAATTTTATTTCGTAAATCCTCTATATCACTATAGAGTAGAGGTTTAGGCTCAGTTAAGATAGAAACCTCTACCTCCAGATTATTCAATTCACTTCTACCAACTGGTCTAAAACGGGGGTCATGTAGTGCGGCCGATTTTGCATTATGGATAATATCGTCAATTAGACTCTGATGTGCAATAATCGAGCCTATACACCCCCTTAAGGAGTTAAACTCATTAATTGTTACAAAAACTGCACCCTTCTCTTTGAGCCATGGGTGCTGTTGTAGTAATCTATCTCTATCAATAATTTTTCTATTTAAAACCGCCTCTCTAATGGCATTTTTTGCAATCTCTAAGATTACACTTTTTTGTCTATTTGTAAACATCTAAACCTCCAATTTTAAAGCTCTATTATAATCTTCTCTCTTATTTAAATTCATAAATTCTCTACTTAAATTAAATTCAACTATTTGACTATTCGATAATTCTATTAAAGAGGTCAATCTATGGTTATTTGCCTTTAAAAAATCTTTTGCTAAATCCAATATGCCTCTTCTATATATACCACATAGAGGCTCCAGACCATTTGGGGAAGAGGCTATTATAGTATCACTATCAGAGAGTGCTTCTCTATATAATCTATCTATTATCTCTCTTGAGACAAAAGGGATATCGACACTTAAGATAAAAACCTCATCAATATTTAAACTCTCAAACACAGATATTAATGCTACCAGTGGAGATGTAATTATATACCTATCCTTTATAATATCCGCTTTAAAATTAAACTTATTGGACTTAGCAGATATATAGACCCGTTTAAATATTTTAGATACTCTCCTATATTGATATTCAGCAAGAGTGGAAAAATCTCCAAATGGGAGCAGAGCCTTATCTCGACCCATTCTACTACTCTTTCCACCTGCAAATATAACAGCTACACCATCTATCATAGAGTATCGGCTACCCATTCAATAATAGTATTTGCGAGTCTTCTACCATATATAGCAGACCTTCTATCATTTACCAGAACCACTACAATATAGATTTGTCCAGATGCCCCCTCTACATAACCTGCAATATTGGCAACACCTTTAATTGTGCCTGTTTTCATCCAAGCCCGTCCATAAACTATACTATTTTGAAATCTTCGTCGAATAGTCCCATCAACTCCTGCAATAGATAGTGTATTCATCCATCTCTCTCCATAATGTTCATATCCATGTTGTAAAAGATTAGCGAGAGTTCTCGCTGTCACTTTCGATTTCCTGGATAATCCTGAGCCGTTAGATATAATGGTAGTCCCCTCCAAGATATTGTAACGGTTTAATATTCTTTTAACTGCTCTACTTGCTTTGAGCGTATTTATGGGTGGAGAGTAGAATTGAGTTCCCAAGGTTAAAAATAGCTGTCTTGCCATTAAGTTATCACTATGTTTTGCAATGGTTGAGATTACCTCTTCAAGTGGGGGAGAGTAGTGAGAGAATAGATATTTGGCTTTTCGAGGAACTTTTTTTAATTTGAGAGTTCCTTTAAATTTTATCCCCTCACTCTTCAATTTATCTTTTAGAGCAAAATAGAATGAGCGGTGGGGCATACTAACCACTTTACATATAGTTCGTCTTCCACACCTATTAGAGATTCTCCCACTTAAAGTAATAATAGAGCGTTGATTTTTATCTGTTATAATTCTAACTCTTGGCCATGAGCGACCTCTTCTACATGACCCATTTACCACTTTTAGATTATTTACAATTCTATAACTCTTATCGTGGTCTATCCTACTAATCTTTAAACTTCTACCTCTCGGAGTTACACATAGGGTGCTTTGTCGCTTATTAAACATCATTGCATCCGGCATTGCATTATATGGACTATATCTATTTTTATCAAAGCCAGAACTGTTTTTCATAGGAACACTAAATAGAGTTCTATCTATTACAATATTTCCCAAAATTGTCTTAATACCAAAAGATTTTATATCATTGACTATCTCATCTAAATCTTTTGTTTTAAGGGTTGGGTCACCAGAGGCTTTGATAATTAAATCCCCTTTAAGTCGTCCTCTACTATCTATATACCCTGTATAGTAAAATTTTGTCTCCCATCTATAGTCATACCCCAATCCAAGAAGTCCAGAGTAAACAGTTAAGAGTTTAATAACTGAAGCTGGAGTTCTTGGTTTATAGGAGTTCCAAGCGACAATGGGAGTATCGCTATTAACCTCTTTCACCAAAATACTGTATGAGTTTTTATTTAGAGGGATTTTCTCCAATTTATAACTTAAATCATCGGGGATAAATCCTTCGGCAGATAGAAAGGTAATAAAAATTAAGACTATTAGAGTAGTAATTCTTTTCATCATTTTGCCCCTATTTAGATTTCTTCTTATCTCTATTTACCCTCTTTCTAACAATAGGGTCAAGAATTTTTTTTCTAATTCTAATACTCTTTGGAGTGACCTCAATCAGTTCATCATCTTTAATCCACTCCATTGCACCTTCAAGAGTAATAACTCTCGGTGCTACCAACTTAATAGCATCATCTGCTCCACTTGCTCTCATATTTGTTAAATGTTTACCCTTTAATGGATTTACATCAAGGTCACCCGGTCTTGACGACTCCCCAATTACCATACCGGTATATACCTTATCTTGAGGTTTAATAAACATAACCCCTCTTGCCTGTAGATTAAATATAGAGAATGCCACTGCCTCTCCACTCTCCATAGATACTAACGCTCCCTCTGTCCTATCTTTAACCTCTCCGGAGTATGGTCTATACTCTAAGTATGAGTGGTTCATAATCCCTTCCCCTTTGGTATCGGTTAAAAATTCACTTCTAAATCCAATAAGTCCCCTTGCAGGAATCTCAAACTCAATTCTAACTGTTCCATCCGGCATCTGTGTTAATGCTCTCATCTCTGCTTTTCGCTTGCCAAGTTTCTCTATTACAACCCCTTGAAACTCCTCCGGAACATCGATAACCAAATATTCAAAAGGCTCCATTTTTACACCATTCTTCTCCTTGATTACAACTTCAGGTCTTGCTAATAGAAACTCAAACCCCTCTCTTCTCATATTCTCAGCCAATATTCCAATTTGGAGTTCACCTCTTCCAGAGATCTTAAATGAGCTATCGCTTAATGGCTCCATTCTCATGGCGATATTTGTCTCCATCTCCTTTTCAAGTCTCGCCCTAATCTTATTGGAGGTTATATGTTTCCCCTCCGCTCCAGCAAGGGGACCATCATTTACAGAGATAACAACGGATAGTGTAGGCTCTTCCACATGCATAGGGTCAAGTGGCACAGGATTATTTATATCGGCAATGGTATCCCCTACATCAATATCATTAAATCCTGCAATTGCTACAATATCACCTGCTACCGCCTCATTTATATCAACTCTATCCAGACCTTTAAATCCAATAAGCTTAGATACTCTCGATTTACTCTTCTCTCCAGACGACTTTATTAAGATATAGTCACTACCTCTCTCTATTTTGCCATTAAAAATTCTTGCAATTCCAATCTTCCCAACAAAATTATCACTATCTAAGGTAAATACTTGTGCCTGTGTATCACTATCGGGTGAGCCTTGAGGATATGGAACTCTATCTATAATCGCCTCAAAAAGGGGCTTCATATCGATATTCTCATCTTCTAACTCCCACTTAGCATACCCATCTCTCCCAGAGGCATACAGTATTGGAAAGTCCAACTGCTCCTCATTGGCGTCGAGTGCAACTAAGAGGTCAAAGACCTCATTCAATACCCTATCCGGCTCTGAGCCATCTTTATCAATCTTATTAATAACAACTAAGGGAATTAGATTTAACTCAATCGCTTTTTTTAAAACAAATTTGGTCTGTGGCATAACCCCCTCTTGTGCATCGACGAGCAGAAGGACACCATCGACCATCTTTAATACCCTCTCAACCTCTCCACCAAAGTCGGCATGACCCGGTGTATCAATAATATTAATCTTATGGTCCCTATAAACTATGGCTGTATTTTTAGACAGAATAGTAATACCTCTCTCCCTCTCAATGGCATTACTATCCATTGCTCTCTCCTCTATCTGTTGATGTTTGGCAAATGTTCCACTCTGCTGAAGCAACTTATCAATTAGAGTTGTCTTACCATGGTCAACATGAGCAATTACGGCAATATTTTTGATTTTTTGCATAAAACAGTTTCCTATTAAATAAATTAAACGAATTATATCATATATAATTTGTTTGTTATAATTATTCTAAAAATTGAAGGAGAAGTGAAGTGAAAGTTACTCTTATGCACTATACACCCTTAAATA
>JALWZK010000312.1 GCA_027002665.1 Campylobacteraceae bacterium
ATCTTTATATCACCTTTTAAAAGTAAATCATTTTGCATTTTCTTTAATGTTTCATTTAATTTTGGATAAGAATTAAAAAATAGATTATTTGCAGATAATGCCATAATATCTTTAGAGAAGTTACCTAAATCCTCTACAAGTTCTTTATATATTGGATTAATAATTTTAATATTAGATGAAATTGTATAATTGTCACTAAAATTTTTAATTAAAAAAGATAAACTTGCTAAATCTAAATACTCTTTTAAATCTATAATTTCATACTTAGTAAACTTCTTTATCTCTTTAGCAAAAAATATATACTCTATCTTTTCAGGGTCTTTAATATTTTGCATAATCATATTTACTGTAGCTAAAATTGGTAAGTGTCTAAAACCATGACTCACATCTATAATAACTCTATCATATTTTTCTATAATTTCATTATTTTTTTCTAAAAAGAAAGAGTATTGAGCTTCTATATCTCCATCAGTATTGGAAATATAGAAACCTTTATCTTCTATCTTAAAATCCAAATTTTCATATTTCAAAACTTCAGATTGAGTTTTTTTAGCATCTTCTGTATAAATACATTCAATATTATAATCATTTTGAAAATTGTCAATTAGAAGAGGTAACATATTAGTATATCTATCTCTATTTAAAGAAAAATACTTTTTTAAACTATTAGATAAAAAATACTCTGCTTTCTCTTGTCCCTCTCTTGGTTTTGATATTGTTCCTAAAATTGTTATTACTGCTTTTGTCATCTCTCTTTCTATTTCCACCTACTTTTTTTCTCTACTATTTTAATAATAACATAAACAGCTTTTAATTTAAATGATTTTATAATAATAAGAGTTCCTAAAGTCTGTTGGAGTGGAGTTAATTAAAAATATTAAATTGAGAAGCCTCTAACTCTCTCTGTAGCGAGATGGTAGTTTAGAGTCTATCTCTATCTATATCCTCAATAGTCGATAGTAATGCACCAAGTTTATTTTTTACCTCTAAGTATTCAAGTTCCGGTATTGAGTCGGCTACAACTCCTGCACCCGCTTGAAGTGTAATGGAGTTGGGTTTTATTAGAGAGGTTCTAATGGCGATTGAGCTATCCATATCTCCATTAAATGCAAAATATCCTACAGCACCGGAGTAAAAACCCCGTTTTAGTTTTTCATACTCTGCAATTAACTCCATTGCCCTAATCTTAGGGGCACCGGTCATTGTTCCCGCAGTAAATGTTGCTCTAAATAGGTCAAAAGCATCTTTTCCCTCTGCAATGGTAGCTTCAACATCACTCACCATGTGCATAACATGGGAGTATTTTTCAACTCTCATCATATCGGTAACTTCAACTGTTCCAACCTCTGCGACTCTTCCAACATCATTTCTACCCAAATCCACTAACATAAGATGTTCTGCACACTCTTTGGGGTCATTCAACATCTCTAATTCAAGTTCTCTATCTCTTGCATGAGTTTTACCTCTCTTTCTTGTCCCTGCAATTGGTCTAAGCAGTATATCTCTATCAGTAAGTTTTACCATAACTTCAGGTGATGAACCACAGATAGAGAAATCTTCATAATCTAATAAAAATAGATATGGTGACGGATTCTTAGCACGGAGTATTCTATAGAAGCTTAAAGGATCAATTTTCCCCTTTTGAGTATATCTATTAGATAACAATATTTGAAAAATATCTCCACTTCTAATCATCTCCTTAGACTCAATAACAAGCTCCTTAAATCTCTGCTCCTCTATTGAGTATTCTCCATCTCCATCTAAGATAGCCCTCTTTAACTTTTGAGGTTTTGAGCTACTCATTAAAGCCTTCTCTATCTCCTCCACTACACCACTATACTCTTCATCATTTTTAATTATAGTAAGAGTTGAAGTTTTATGAGAAAATGATAGAATAATAGAGGGTCGAATTAAATCTAAATCGGGTGTGTTTAAGGGGTCATATAGTCTATCCATACTCTTTTTTAAGATAGGCTCAAACACCTTAACCATATCATAACCGATAAATCCAATAAAACCGTCTGTAAAAGAGAAGCCTACCTTTTCAGCAAGAGTCTTATACCTCTCTTGGTCTAATTTTTTATAGTAGTTTTGTAGAAATGAAAAGGGGTCAATATCTAACTCTTTTACCTCTCCATCTATATTTTTGTATAGAGTTTTACCATCTTTATAGGTAACTCTCTCCCTCTCACCAATAGTTATGAAGGAGAAGTTCCCTTCACTACTATTTACTACACTCTCAAAGAGCATAGTAATCTCATTTGGAAAAATATCTTTTATTTTTCCATAGATGGCTACCGGAGTTAGTTGGTCAAAAAGTATCTGTTTAACCATTAGAGTTTTTTAATATAGGCATGTTTAGATATATCTTTTCGAACTTTTGATAAATCATCTTGAGCCTCTTTATAACTATGGTATGGTCCTACCAATACCCTTGTCAATTCTCCATCTTTTATCTTCTCAGTTTTATATGATAGATGGTCCCTCTTTATATTTTTAATAGCATTAGTTGGGTCTTTAAATGCACCAATTTGAATATAGTAACCCTTCTCTATATCTGTTGTTGAGCTTTTCTTTTCGACTGTATGGTGACGAGTAGCCGGTTTTGCTGTTGGTTTAGGGTGATGTGTCGTTACCTTTTTAACATAAGCATCTCTATGGTGAGTGGTGTGATGCACTACATGTTTTCTTACCTTTTTTGGAGTATGGTCCCTAAGAGGTATCTTTTTATGAACTGAGCTACTATTTCTCTCTATCAATGCCGATTTTCTATCTTCACCTTTACTATCCCCTATGTTACGATTGGCGAGTGCTGCGGCTGTTCCAAGTGCGGCTGTGGTTCCAATTACTGCTCCTGCTGAAGAGTCACTGCCATTTTGAGTCTCCACTATGGCACTACCATTACTCTCATTATTCTCCTCCTCATCACTACCGAGAATAAGCTTAGTTATTACAATAGATATAACTAAGATAATAAATAAGAGAGCCAAAAGAGTCAATATGTTTTTAAGTTGAGTCTTTTTAGAGTTCTCACTATCCTCTATCACAATGTCATTCAAGTTCTTATCTTCCATCAGATTTAAGTCTCCATTTTTTTTTAAACGAAGTATAGCACAAAAAAGGTTATTTTATAG
>JALWZK010000313.1 GCA_027002665.1 Campylobacteraceae bacterium
CATTTTGATTATCTTTAATAACTCCATCACCACCTCTCGCTTCAAGTTGAGCAAATCCAAACATCTGTAATTTTGCCTTATTCTCTCCAACTTGACCTTTCATATCGAATGCCATAACTTCACTACTTAATGCCACTACCGTAATTAATACTGCTCTCTTTTTCAAAACATCTCCTTTGATATATTTTTTAGCTTGATGAGGTCTAAAAACAATTAATCTAACACTTAGCACCCTTCTCTGGGCAACCACATTCAAAATCTAAAATTTTTACATTTGACTTGAGTGGAATGTCAATAACTTTTTTCTTACGAATATAGTCGCTAACAACCTCATATACAGCTCTAATCTTATTCTTCTCTAAAGATGTACCTGCATTTTGCAGATTTCCACCCCATGAAGAGACTTTATATGTCTTCTTTAGGTCTATTGGTTTTCCACCAATCTTAAAATCACTTATTCGTTTACCAGCCTTTGCATCAATCTTAATGCTATAACTAGCTCCTGTTAGACGACTCATATCTCCACCCTGCTGATATAGTGGGTTTGAGTTAAAGACATTATCTGCGATATCCTCCATCAAGCTATATATTTTGTCTCCTCTAAGCTTAAATGTATATACCTCTGGATAGGTGATAGCTGTCATCTCATAAACATTATCTTTTGTAATCTTATCATTTGGTAGTAGAGTTGTCCCCCATCTATAACCTGGGGTAAATACAATATCACTACCCATCTCCTCTTTAATAGCCTCTCCAATTAGTGCATCGAAGGTTGAGTAGAATGTATCTCTCTTATATAGAAGATTTTTAGTTATACCTAAAACCTCATTTAACTCTTTATCGTAAGGTTTATACCACTTCTCTATTAACTTATCTCCCTCTTTATCAGCAGGGATAAGATTAGATGCTACAGGCATAAGTTTAAAGCTATAATCTTTTACTTTACCCTTCTGAATATCTATATCGAGTCTTCCTACATATTTACCATGACTACCTGCAATTAAAATTACTGTATTATTTATCACAATTGGCTTTGGACTTGGGTCATGTGTATGCCCACTTAATATAAAATCAACCCCCTTAACCTTTTTTGCCAACTCTTGGTCAACGCTAAATCCATCATGGCTAAGCACAACTACACAATCAACCTTTTTCTTCTTTCTAAGCTTATCGACATACTCTTGCAAACTCTCATGACGCAATCCAAAACTCCACCCCTCTGTAAATCTTTTTGGATTTGCTGTTGATGTAAATGGAAAAGATTGTCCAATAATTCCAATTTTTGCTCCACCTACCTCTTTTATTGTATATGGAGGAAAAACCGCCTCTTCAAAACTATCAGAGAATGGGTCATTATCTATGACATTTTGAGAGATAAATTCTCCTTTGAACTTCTTTATAAGCTCCATGACTCTCTCTTTACCATAGGTAAACTCCCAATGTCCAACCATAACATCAACACCCAGATAGTTTTGAGCATCAACAATAGCCTCACCCCTACTCTTAAGTGCTACTGCTGTTCCCTGCCAAGTATCTCCACTATCTAAAAGGAGGACATTTTTCTCTCCTCGCTCCTTTCTCACATAATCAACCAATGGTTTTATGTGAGATATACCTCCCATTTTACCAAACTTTTTAGCAAGTTCAGAAAAGTCATTATATGTATCAAAATACTGCTCTAATGTGCCTGATTTTACATTATAAAACTTCTGAAATGAGTCACCACATATAAAACCCGGAGTTCCAACTAAATTCTTTGCAGAGATTAGAGTTGATGGTTCTCTCCAATATAGAGGTTTAATATGAGCATGAAGGTCGCAGATATGAAGTAGAGAGACTTTCCCTTTTGCCTCAAAATCTACTATATTTGAAAAGGATAGATTTTTAATCTTCTCTTTTCCTGCCTCTCCTGCAAACAGATTACCACCTGTTGCACTTAAAAGTCCTAAAGCTCCTGCAATTTGTAAAAAATCTCTTCTACTAATATCCATATTAACCCCCTATTATCTTTTTAAGCCCGGAATAGCTATCTTTTTTTTCTCTTTTTGTGCTAACGATGTAACATAAACCTCAAGCCCAACCATCTCTTTTGAGCCAATTGGAAGAACTTTTAATAGTGCATTTTTCATACAACCTTGAAATCTTCTCTGGAGTGTTCTAAGAGATGATTTTGTCATTCTATATGCTGGCCAAGTTGCACCTGCTCCAACTTTTCCTAAATCTGGTAGTGGTTGAGTTCTTAAAACCTGTCCTACAATATCGCTACTGTGACAACTATTACAGGATAATCCTCTACCACCTCTTCGCATCTCAAATACCCTTTTACCTAAATCATAAGATGCCTTAATATACTTATCTGCATTAATATCTATATTTGTAACCTCATCATTTGCCAGAGATTTTACATAAGCTAACATAGCAAACATCTTTCCACTCTTAAGTTTATATTTTTCCTTTTTCTGCTCTACCTGCATAGCCTGTAAAACTTGGTCAAGTCCAACTACATTTTTTAACTTCTTAATATATCTTGGAAATCCAGCTATATATTTTGGTAAATCTTTCTCTTTGACTCCCAGAAACTTAGCTAAGGCCTCTTCACCTCCCAATTTATCAAATAGCTCTCCACCCTCTTCAACAAATATATCAGCAGGGTTATTCTCTAACATCTCCTTATACATAGCTCTATCTGCATCACTCATAGAGAACTGCTCTCCAGCAGTTGCCATGACTGCCAAAAGGGTAAATGAAAATAATACTCCTCTTTTCATATATTATCCTTTTGGTTTAATTTTTTTACTCTTAGAGTTCTTTTCACCCATATTATCTGTATAATCTACCGTTATTTTTCCTTTTCCTGTAATTTTATAATTTATAGAAAAATATGGATTTGTAGATACTGACTCCCAAACAGTCATCTTCGTAAATGGTTTACCATTAAATGAGAATGTAATACTATCAATATAGTGAGCAGGTTTAATTTTACCTGTCTCTTTATCTTTCTGCATACCTGTATCCATTGGGTGGATAACTATAAAGTCAACTTTTACAATATCTCCAACTTTATACTTCTTAGGTTTAATCTTTATCATTGATTTTCTTTTTTCTGCCATTTTTATATTC
>JALWZK010000314.1 GCA_027002665.1 Campylobacteraceae bacterium
CCACTAGATAGACTCTTTTTATTGTTTTTTGCCTCTATTATGGCTACAGGAATATTTGGTTTATAGTAGAGAATATAATCAACTCTTTTTGGTTTTCCTCTTGTTGCCTTTTCACCTTTAACAAATATTCTCCCATCTGTAAAGGCTCTCTCCTCTCCAATCTGATGAGGTTGCCAACCTGCCTTTTGGATTGCAGGTAAAATATAGCGTGTTCTAATCTCTTGCTCTGTTAGATTTTTTTTTTAAACTCATAATTATTTCCCCTTAAAATTTACATATATATATATTATCATATAAATTATAAAGAAATATATTTTTGAGTAGTTGTAAAAGTTACTCTAAAATTTTTTAAAATCTATATCCTACTCTTCGCACCCATTAGAGAGTAAATTGCATAAACCCATAAAACTATTATTGGTGTTATGATAGCTATTTCAGGTAGGATTACACCATTTAATCCCATACGATAACTGGCGAATAGCACCCCCCATATAAATAGTGTTCCACCAAGTGCTTTGGTGGTAATGGCTACAATATTTATATATCTTGCATGGAAAGGAAATCTAAAGAGAAGTATCATTAAGAGGGCAATAGAGAATAGTGGTGTAATGGTTTTATTATAGATTTCTGCTCTAACTTTATATGTCTTTATTCCTTGAGTGGATAGAAGTTTTTTAGCAATTAGACTCTCATATAGTGTCAATTTTTTATTCTCATAGATGGAGTTCAGTATCTTAGGATTATACTCTTTTAGAGTATCTATCTTATCTAACTGTTCTATTTTTAATCTATTATCTATAATCTTTTTAACCAATATATCTGTAGCTATCCAGTGAGAGTTAATATATTTTGCCTCTTTTGCTTCCTGCACCTCTATCACCTTATCACCTTTTAATATAAAGATGGTCAATCCTCGTATCTTTCTCTCTTCAGGAATAAGTCTCTTTATATAGACAAAGCTACTATTGTATTTAAAAAATAGCTCTTTTGTCTCATGGTTACTATATCGGTGCTTTTTAATAGCGTCTGCCATATCGGAAGCCTTTGCAAACTCTGTAAAGTTAAGCCCTACAAATATAAAATAGGTTAAGAGCGATAGAGTTAAGAAGGGTTTAAATAGCTCAACTCTCGATACCCCCAAAGCGTATAAGGCACCGAGAGTATTATTTTTTATAAAAGATATTTTAGTCCATATCCCACCAAATATAATAGCAAGAGGATATAAGAGGTTGAGTGCCTCTTCCCATCTATAGAAAACATATAGGACTTTAATATTAAAAGATGATAAGTTTGAACCGGTTATTAAAAAGTCCAAACCTGTAAATAGGAGTGAGAGTGATAGGAGGATAAGAAGCATATTTTTTGCATAGTGCTTAAAAACATACCAAAACAACTCTAACCCTTAAAAGATTTTAAAGAATATCTCGATTTTATCTCATTTAGAGTCTTAATCTGAAGCTCCTCTATAGCCTTAGTGGTATAGTCTATCCACTCATCAATAATCTTCTCTTCACTCTCATTGAAATCTCCTAAGACAAAACCGATAACTTCAGATTTTCTCTCCGGTTTTCCAATACCCATTCTAACTCTAATATAATCTTTACCTATGGTGGAGTCTATAGATTTAAGTCCATTATGTCCACCATTCCCCCCACCTCTCTTAAATCTAAGTGCAGAGAATGGTAAATCTATATCATCATGGACAACAATAATATCCTCCATATCTATTTTATAGAAATTTTTTACAGCAATTACACTCTTACCAGATAGATTCATATAGGTTAATGGTTTTAGAAAAAGGGTCTGTTTGGATTTATAGAGTTCTCCATAAAAGGAGTTTTTGGAGATATTTATGGCATTAGAGTTATTAACTAATCTATCAATAACCCTAAAACCTATATTGTGTCTTGTATTTGCATATTTTGCTGTGGGGTTTCCCAACCCTACTATGAGTTTCATAATAGACTATTTTGCTTTAATTACACCACAAATAGCTACATTGTCTCTATCCATTATACGACAGTTCTTTGGAGCCTCTATATCTCTTACTAAGATAGTATCATCTCTATCAAGTGGAGTAACATCTAATACAAACTCCTTCGGCATATCTTCAATAGTTCCTCTAACCTTTATTCTCTTCTTAGATTGAACCAAAACACCTTTATTTTTAAGACCCTTTGGGGTGCCTACTGTTCTTACAGGAATGAGAAAATTTGTAACCTGATTTGGAATTACAACTCTTAAATCGACATGAAGAATATCTCCATGCACAGGGTGTAGTTGATACTCTTGAATTACTACTTTTAACTCTTTATCACCAACTTTTACATCTAAGGTTAAATGCTCCTTTTTTCTTACAGATTTCATAAAATCACCCTTTTTAAAAGCAGCTTGAATATTCTCTACACCCTTAGCATAGATGTTAGCTGTTAGATAACCATCTCTTCTTAGTCTTCTTGCAGAAGCTGAACCGATACTCTCTCTAATAATACCTTCTAACATTCATTATGTCCTTATTTTAAAATTGGACGCAATTATAACTAAATATTTATGCTAAAGATATTAATTTCTCGATAAAATCTATATCAATCTACACAAGGAATGGTAATCTCCTTACTTTTAAAATGCTGTTGGTCGAAAACTCCATCTGTAGGTATCACTCTATTGAGTGTTAAGAATGCCCTTGCTCTTATTTGAAAATTTTTAATATATTCTGGAGGAGTAATGGTGATAGCAAATGAGTGGATAACCCCTTTTTTCCAATTGTAGCTTATTGCTTCAAGTGTAGGGTGTATCGCTTTCATCACTTTACTACTACTATTTTTACGATTATTATAGATTTTATCCCCTATCTCATAGAAATTTAATTTATCAAAATTGTTATAATCGACACTATAATCTAATAGGGGTCTCTGTGGAAAACTGAGGGTAATCCCCCCTATATCTCCCTCTTTACCACGATTTTCTAATATAGCTGTTATGATTATCTTCTCATTTTTCTTAAAGGATGCTGGATAGTTAAGTTGAAAAAAAAGGTTATTTGCCTCTACTCTAAAGTAGTTTTTACCACTACTCTCTATATCCCCATTACAAATATATTGTATATATA
>JALWZK010000315.1 GCA_027002665.1 Campylobacteraceae bacterium
AATCTACCCTTAGAGGTAGCCAATTGGACTCATTTAATAATTTAGAGTTTATATATAAAGATATTATAGTTAATCTAATCTCCCCAAAAGAGGTTATTATCTCTCTAAATAGAGCTATTAAACCCAAAAGAGTTAAAAGAGCCTCCATTATCTTAGATGAGTTGAGAGTTGGAGATTTTATTGTTCATGAAAATTATGGTGTTGGACTATTTAAAGGGGTGGAGAAGAGAAGAGTATTAGGCTCAATTAGAGAGTTTGTAGTGGTTGAGTATCAAAATAGTGATACTCTTCTAATCCCCGTAGAGAATTTAAATGTTATAGATAGATATATAGCAGATAGTGGAGCTACTCCTATCTTAGATAAGATGGGTAGAGGTAGTTTTAAGAGATTAAAGAGTAGAGTTAAAGATAAACTATTTGCAATAGCCTCAAATATTATAAATATTTCAGCCCAAAGACATTTAAAAAGGGGAATTAAGTTAAAAATTGACCCTATAGAGCATAAAACTTTTATGAGTCGAGCAGGATTTATCCACACTCCAGACCAAGAAGATGCAATATATGCCATCTTAGATGATATGCAGAGTGGAGTAATGATGGATAGATTACTCTCTGCCGATGTGGGATTTGGAAAGACAGAAGTGGCCATGAATGGTATATTTGTTGCATGGAAAAATGGTTATCAATCTATGGTTGTAGCTCCAACCACTCTCTTAACGGCACAACACTTTAAGAGTTTTAGAGAGAGATTTAGAGAGTATAATATAAATATAGCGAAATTGGATAGATTTACAAAGACAAAAGAGAAGAATCAAATTTTAAAGGGGTTAGAAGAGGGTAGAATTGATGTCGTAATTGGAACTCATACACTATTGAGGGCAAAATTTAAGAAATTAGCACTTGTTGTAATTGATGAGGAGCATAAGTTTGGAGTAAAACAGAAAGAGGCTCTCAAGGAGATAGCCATAGATGTTCACCTTCTATCTATGTCGGCTACACCAATTCCAAGGAGTCTAAATATGGCTCTATCTAAGCTTAAAAGCTTCTCCGAAATTTTAACTCCACCAGTAAATAGGGCAGGAGTTAGAACTTTTGTAAAAAATTACGATAGAAAAATTATAAAAGAGGCTATAACAAGAGAGCTTAGGAGAGGTGGGCAGATTTTCTATATATTTAACTCAATAGCAGAGATAGAAGAGAAGGCGAGATTATTGAGAGAACTCCTTCCAAAACTTAGAGTAGCAGTTTTACACTCCAAAGTAAAGCCTCTACAGATAGAGAAAGATATGCTCCTATTTGAAGAGGGAAAATATGATGTGATGTTATCAACCTCTATAGTTGAATCGGGACTACACATCCCAAATGCAAATACAATTATAGTTGATGGAGCAGATAGATTTGGAATGGCAGATTTACACCAATTGAGAGGTAGAGTTGGAAGAGATAGAAGAGAGGGCTACTGCTACTTTATGGTTGAGGATAGGGAGAGTTTAACTGAAAATGCAAAAAAGCGACTTATAGCCTTAGAGTCCCACTCCGACTTAGGTAGTGGTGCTGTCTTAGCATTTCATGATTTAGAGATACGAGGTGGGGGGAATATTATTGGAGAGGCACAGTCGGGACACATTAAACAGATAGGCTACTCACTCTATATTAAGATGTTAGAAGATGCAATAAATGAGCTTAGTGGAGTTGAGAAAGAGGAGAATTTCCAAGTTGATATCAAACTTACTGTCGATGCCTATCTAAATGAGGAGTTAATATCTGAAGATAGATTACGATTGGAACTCTATAGAAGATTGTCACAATGTAGAACTATTGATGAGGTCTATGAGATAGAGAGTGAAATAGCAGATAGATTTGGGGAATTGGATAGCTTCTCATCTCAATTTATAGATATTATGGTTATAAAAGTTCTCGCAAAAGAGCAGGGGGTTAAAAAGATAGTCAATTCAAATGAGAAGATATTTATTGAGTTTATAGATGATAGAGATAGAGTTGTCTTAAAATCATATAGTAGAGATGACGACGACTTAATTGCTACAACTATGGAATACTTAAAATCTTTTAGATAAAATTACGATAATTGAATGTAAGGGAACGAGATGTTTGGAATGGGTTTCAGTGAAATATTGATGATTGCAGTGGTGGCTATACTCTTTTTAGGACCGGACAAATTGCCAGAAGCTATGGTCAAGGTGGCAAAGTTTATAAGAGGTGCCAAAAAAGCAATAACCGATGCAAAGAGTGCAATAGATAGTGAGATACGAATAGCAGAACTCAAGGAGGAGGCTCTAAGCTATAAAGAGAAATTGGATAGGGCGACAAGTGAATTACAAGGTTTTAAAAATATTCGCACTATTGACTCTTTAAATGAGTCATTAGATAGTATGACTACTAAAAAAGAAGATAAAAAAGAGGATACTAAATAATGTTTCAGGATATTAAACCTCACTTAGTTGAATTGAGAAAAAGATTAGCCATATCTTTTGCTACCGTTATTATTTTTGCATTTGTAGCTTTTGGATTTAATCAACAGATAATTGCCTTTATAAAATCTCCTCTAATAAAGATAATTCATAGTGACCCATTTATTGGCGGGATTGGAATATTTTTTACGGCTTTGAAAGTTTCAGTCTTTACCGGGTTTCTATTTGCACTACCTATCGTATTTTATCAAATTTGGGCATTTATATCCCCCGGACTCTACGAGCATGAGAAAAGATATATAATACCATTTGTAAGTGTCTCTACATTTATGTTCCTACTCGGTTGTGCATTTGCATATTGGGTTGTTATCCCCTTTGGATTTCAATTTTTATGGATGTTTGCAGGAAATATTGTCAATTTTCTACAGACATTAGATGAGTATATAGGAATTTTTACAAAGATACTATTTGGTTTTGGAGTTGCATTTGAGTTACCTGTTATCCTATTTTTCTTAGGAGTATTGGGGTTAATTGATGATAAAAACTTAAGAGATTTCTTTGGATATGCAGTTCTAATTAGCTTTATATTTGCAGCGATATTAACTCCACCAGATGTTATTACTCAACTTCTAATGGCAGGACCTCTTATTCTACTATATGTTATATCTA
>JALWZK010000316.1 GCA_027002665.1 Campylobacteraceae bacterium
CTCTCGGTTATTATATTTTTTATCGCATTCCTAATACCTTGGCGTAAATATCAATGGTTAATCCCATTGTCATATTGGATAAATCTTCTACTACTCCTTAGTGTGGATATTTTTGGTAAAAAGATACTTGGCGCAAGGAGATGGATTGAGATACCAATTATCCATATAACAATTCAGCCATCTGAGTTTATTAAAATTACTGTTCTATTAATGTTAGGGTATCTTATTGTAAGAAATCCCCCTCCAAAATGGGGATATGATTTAAAAATGTTTATAACACTCTCACTATATATACTTATCCCATTTCTATTAATAGCAAAAGAGCCGGATTTGGGAACAGCATTGGTTTTACTATTAACAGGTTTTGGAGTTCTATTTGTTATTGGTGTTAGATTGCGTATATGGATAATGCTATTGATAGTTATAGGATTATCAGCACCTCTAATATATACATATGGATTAAAACCTTATCAGAAACAGAGAATTGCAGACTTTCTCGGAAAACCAAGTTATCATGTTCAACAATCAATTATAGCTATAGGCTCCGGTGGTATGTCTGGACAGGAGAAGGAGAATGCAACACAGACGCAACTAAAATTTTTACCTGTATCATCTACAGACTTCATATTTGCATATCTCGGTGAGAGATTTGGATTCGTTGGTATGGTATCAACCATACTTCTCTATGCAATGCTTATTTTACATCTTTTACATATTGCAATGAGTAATAAAAAGGATTATCTATTAAAGGTTTTTGCATCCGGCACAGCCTTTCTATTTTTTATATATATGGGTGTAAATATCTCAATGACTATAGGATTAGCTCCAGTTGTGGGACTTCCACTTCCAATGTTTAGCCACGGAGGGACATCATTTGTAATTTTTGCAATTATTTTCGGAATTTTAGAGAATTTACTTGCTTTTCGTTTCTATTTTATGTATAATACGGACTCGAAAATAACGATGACGGGAACAAAGATTTCCCTCTAATATTTTCGTAGGTGGGTCTTTAGCTCAGCTGGTTAGAGCACTCGGCTCATAACCGAGTGGTCCGGGGTTCGAGTCCCCGAGGACCCACCATTAAAAATACTATTAATAACTTAATTTCTCCATATCAATCCTATTTCCACCATAATATATATATCTACCTGAGATAAATGAGTAGTCATCAACCTCATCAAACTCATATACCTTATGTTTAGTAAAATCTCTATTGGTTACAATTAAATAGCCCTGTCTATCTAAGGCATATACTCTACCCTTATAAACTGTAGCTATGGAGAAGTGTGCAAATTTAAACTTCTTCTCATCTTGCACTACAAGAGAGTCGTTTACTCTTGCAACTGTTCCATCTTTTGTAAATATAAATATACTATTCCCATCTAATGCAACTTCAGAAATTTCTCTCTTTAACTCCCTCTTTCCCCTATTGCTAATAGATACTAATTTATGTGGAGTAGCTACAATTAGAATATTCTTAAGTCGTTTTATAAAAATAATATTGTTTAAAGACTTCTCGCCACTAATAAATATCTCCTTTACTAATCTATCACTATTTAAATCCAATATCTCTATCTTTCCATTCAGTAGTGGAACAACCGATAGTTTATCAACTCTAATTGGATTTGCAACTCTTGTATCTATACTATATACCTTTTCACCTTTATTATTAAAAGCTATAGATTTTGTGGAGAGATTATAGATTCCAAAACTATTATCTTTCAGTAGATAAATTACTCTATTTCCCATAACTGTTCCCGCAATTAATGCCTTAGGAAATTTTATACTCTGACTACTATTACCCTTTAAGATTTTACAATCTCCCTCTCTATTAGCTATAATAGTCCCCTCTCTGGTTCTATTTATAAATAGATACCCGGTTGGAATATCTAACTTTAATCTCCCCTCTCTTGTTAAGATATCTCCATTCTCTAAAACTGCACCATCTCTACTAAAACTAACTACTCTATAGGTTGAATCGACTGCGTATGATGCACTCTCTACATATTTCGGCGTATAGTATTGTCTTGAGCTACAACCACCAAGTAGAGTAACTAATATTGAGGTTAAGAGTAAAAATCTATTTTGCATTACTTGCCTTTTATGGTGTAGTGTCTGATAATTTGAGATATATTATATAGAGGTGACTTCTCATCGATGAGAGATAGTTGAACTTTTGCTTCAGCCATTTTACCATTTTTTATAAGGAGATAAGCATTATTTATAGTTGCCATATCACTATAGAGTTTTGATGAGGTCTGTTGTCGTTGCATAACAGTTAGATGATATCCGCTAACATCAGATATTATACTATTTTTACTCTCTTTTAAACTCTCTAACTCTTTTAAATCTCTATTGGTAACTGCTCTATTGTAGCTATACAACTCAAATAGTGGAGGATTTTTCTCTTTTAGAAGATTCAATGCTTCACTATTTTTACTATCTTTCAGAAGTGTTAAAAATGCCTCATTTGCACTATTTAATCTATGCTGCTCTATAAATATAAGAATTTGATTTATACTAAAAGCTAAAATGAGTGCTACTAAGATGGAGATTATTTTAATTTTATGCTTCTTATAGAACTTCTCCAATTTAAATGCAGACACCAGCATCTGCTCATCAGCTGTAAACTCCTCTTTTATATCTTTTATTTTAATACTCAACTCTATGCTCCTATTTAGCCTTCTCTATATATTTACCCTCAACCGTATCTACCTTTATCTTATCTCCCTCTAAGATAAAAAATGGAACTTGAACAACAGCCCCACTATCGAGTTTTGCCGGTTTTTTACCGCCTTGTGAATCGCCTTTAAAATTTGGAGGAGTATCGACTACCGTATATGTAGCTATCTGCGGAATCTCGACAGATATTGGCTTTCCATTATGAAATAGAATCTCCGTCTCCATTCCATCAACCATAAAATCAAATGTATCCTTTCCCACCTGCTCTTTCATTAAACCAATCTGCTCATAAGTGATCATATCCATAAATTGCAATAAATCGCCATCATCATATAGATACTGCATAGTTTTATGCTCTAAATCTGGTGTTTTAAACTTATCTCCTGCATGAACAGTTCTCTCTATTACC
>JALWZK010000317.1 GCA_027002665.1 Campylobacteraceae bacterium
TCTCTATATTATCTATCTCTATGGGTATCTTCTCCTCTCTATTACCATAATCATAGACTTCAACTCCATTAATATAATACTGTATTTTAAAATACACTCTATTTAAATTTAATGCTTGATTATTTATATAGAATGTTTTTAGAAGTGATATATCCTCTTGTGTATTAACAGTTTCAAGAGTTGATTGTGGATTTAAGAGTATATCTTCTACTTTTCTCTTTTTACCACTATCATTAACCTTTAATATGGAGTAGGCGTTATATATCGGTTCTTGATACCTAAGATATATTATACTTAAAATAAGAGATATTGAAGTTACTAAAAAGATTAACCATTTATAATTTAATAATATTATCCATAACTCTCTAAGGTTTATCTCACCATTTACTTTTGGGTTCATAATTGACCTCTCTATAATATTTTTTAAGTTAAAACAAAAAAATTAATTATCATATTTTAACATATAAATAATAAAATTTGTTTTAATCTATTAAAAAATATTTAAGAGATACTTACTTAGATAAATGTTGGTGCATCATTTGCAAATAGGATTAAATCTCCCTTCCTTGTATATTCAATTAGTGCCTCTTGCATCTTATCTTTACTCTCTAACTTAATTAATTTTGAACTATCTATATTCTCTTTAAAAATTGGATAGTTTAACTCTCCTGTCACAATAATTAAATCGAATACCTCATTGGCTCTCTTTGCCACTCTTATATTTGACTCTCTATCAACCTCTATTAGACCGGGAGTAATTAGGACTTTTCTTCCACTATACTTAGTTGCGAGATTAAACCCCTCTAACATTCCATCAATATTTCCATTAAAGCTATCATCAATAATCACCTTTCCACCTGCGTCTATTCTCTGAAGTCTATGGGGAGTTGGCTCTATTGAGTTTAACTGCTTTTTAATAGTCTCAATATCTATATCTAAGGCCATTGCTACCTTAATAGCCACCGCTAAGTTCATGGCATTAAAACTACCGAGGATATTTGCATGATACTCTTGATTATCCAACTTGAAATCCAATCCATTTAAAGTGGCTCTAATATCTTCTATATCATCTCCAAATATGTGTATATTTTTTTCCGGTTTCACTTTTGCAGAGGTATGCACCCACGCCTCTCTTAATCTATTTGAAGATAGAATTTCCATTTTTGTATCTCTAATATTCTCTAAGGTTTTAAAATATTCAATATGGGCAGTTCCAATCTTTCCAACTACTACATAGTGTGGATTTACAAATTCAGAAATCTCTCTGATATCTCCTCTACCTCTTGCACCCATCTCCACAACATAAACCTCTGTATTAGATGGTAAATCCTCATTAATATCTTTTAAAACTCCACCAAAGGTATTGACTGAACGAGGAGTTGCATAGACTCTATATTTTGCACTTAATATATGAGCTATATAGTTTTTGATACTGGTTTTCCCATAACTTGCTGTAACTCCAATAATTATCATATTTGGCATACTATCTAATCTCTGTTTAGCTCTTTTGACAAAACCTTGAAATAGAATTTTCTCCATCATTAAAGATAGTAGATATGATAGAAATAGAGGAATAAGAACTGCATAAGAGGCATGTTTACTTCCTAAAGCTACCATTAGTATAAATAGATTGAAAAATATTAAAGCTCCAAAAAACCTTTTAACTCTCCCTGTAAATACCAGAGGTTTATCTAAGCTCTTTTTCCAACTGTATAACATAGCGATATATATACCTGTAACAATTATACTTAGATGAAATCTATTTAATATAAAATAGATTAGAATAGGAGCTATAAAATAGATAAGATGCCATATCGGCTTAGTGTGGTGAAAAATAACCCTCTCCAATCTATAACTATACCACTGCATATTTGTCATAAAGTAGTAGCCGATAGCCAATACAAAGGCTATATTGCTAAATATATCTATAATTATCAATTTTTATCCTTTATCTCTGAAATTCCAAGTCCATAACTGCTATTTAACTCTATCTTGCTATTATTAAATTCTGCTCCACCTATGATTGGATTATATGCCAAGAGATTAACTCCATCTAAATCCAACATAGTAATAGTCCTCTCTCTCGCAGAGGCTAAGTGAACTCCTGCACTAATAGATACTGCTCCCTCTAACATACAACCTATCATACACTTAACACCATAAAGCTCTGCAATATCTGCAATCTTCAATCCATTAGATACTCCTCCACACTTAGCAAGTTTAATATTAATATAGTCACATGCTCCAAGCTCTAAAATCTCTATTGCCTGTTTGGGCGAAAATAGTGCTTCATCCGCAAGTAGTGGAATAATACTCCTATCTCTTATATATTTCATTCCTCTAAAATCATTGGCCTTTACAGGTTGCTCTATAAGTTCCGGATATATATCCAATCTTTCCAATTTTCGTAATATATATAGAGTCTCCTTCGGACTCCATGCCTGATTTGCATCAACTCTAAGGGTAATATCTGGAAAAGTTTGAGCTATACTTTTGATAATCTCAAAATCTTTCGATATAGATTTACCAACCTTAATTTTTAAAATATTATATCCTAAATCTATAGCCTCTTGAGACTCTTGTAACATCTCATCTATACCATTTAAACTAATTGTGATGTCCGTTGTAAATGAGGTTTTAGTCCCACCTAAGAATCTATATAGAGGTAGTTTAAGAGATTGAGCCTTTAAATCATATAGGGCAATCTCTAACATAGATTTAACAGTGCTATTATGCACAATACTATTTGCAACTATATATAGTAGAGAGTTAAAATCCTCTATACTTTTACCAATTAGCATAGGTTTAATATACTCTATAGCTCCAACCATACCACTTATAATATCACCTGTAATTACGGCAGTAGCTCCCCCCTCCCCATATCCAATTAAACCACTCTCTGTATAAATAGTGACCACTATATCCTCTAAGCTATCAACTCTTCTAAGAGCTGTCTTAAAGGGTTTTTTGAGTGGGGCCTTTACAATCTGAGTTTTTATATCTACTATCTTCAAAAATAATCCTTATAGAAAATAAAAAATATTATAACAAAATCTGTTCTATCTATGGGTATTAATTT
>JALWZK010000318.1 GCA_027002665.1 Campylobacteraceae bacterium
GTAGAATGAAACCTTGACAATAGAATTTCTATATTTTTCTATTTAAAAGGGAACTATTAGGTTAAAAATTTAAATCAAAACTTATATAACTTATAAATTGAAGAGAAAATGATATTTTAGTAAGTTTAGATTTTAATTTAATTTTAGCCAATATAGTTATAATATTGGCATGAATAGAAATATAAAGAGATTAATTTTTTTTACTTCAATACTCATTATAACTCTAATAGTCGAGATTATATATATAAAAGATAGAAGAGGATTAACTCAAGAGGCCATTAGAGATAAGAGAGATTTTGTTAAAATCACAAAATCTTTAGATCTTACAATATCTACAGAGGCTTTCTATATTCGACATAGAAGTTTAAGCAATATATTTGATATATATAGGGAGGATAGCTCTTTAAATGAGTATTTCCCCTCAACCTTTGTCTATTCTCATTCGCACATCTTAAATCGAGGTTTTTATGAAAAATATTAAAATAAATCTATATCTATTGGAGTTTGCAATAAATGCACTACTTAGAGCAAAAGCTAAAAATATATCTATATTAGTTATATTTACCCTCTTAGTTGCACTATTAAGTTCAATATTTTTTATTAGTAACTCTATTAGATATGAGTTAGAGACTACAGTAGATAGTCTGCCCGAGATTATTGTCCAAAAGGTAAAGGGTGGAAGAGAGTATAATATAGAGATAGATAGAGTAGATAACATTATTGAGATTAATGGAGTTCAGAGTGCTATACCAAGAGTTTGGGGATACTACTACTTTGCAAATGCAGGGGTAAACTTCTCTATTATTGGGATAAATCAGTATGAAGAGCAGTATAAAGATAGTTTAGAAAAGCTAACCGATAAGATAGATTTTGATGAAACCAATAGTAGTATCTTAGTTGGAGCTGGTGTAAGAGAGATTATGAAACAGAACTATTACAGTAGCTATTTTAACTTTATTAAGCCGAATGGAAAACTAAAAAAGATGATATTGAAGGGGATATTTAAAGGAGATACCATATTGGAGTCCAATGATGTAATTTTAATGAGCCAAAAAGATGCAAGAGAGATATTGGGTATATCTCCATCTATGGCTACAGATATTGTCGTAAAGGTGGCTAATCCTAAAGAGGTATCTACCATTGCAAATAAGATTAAATTTATATATCCAGATACAAGAGTATTGACAAAAGATGATTTAAAGATAAGCTATAAGAATATATTTGATTATAAGAGTGGACTCTTCCTAACTCTATTTATTATCTCTATATTCACATTCTTTATGATAGTTTACGATAAGAGTAGTGGATTAAATAGTGAAGAGAAACGAGAAATTGGTGTCTTAAGAGCTGTTGGGTGGAGTATTGATGATATCTTAAAAGAGAAGTTTTATGAGGCATCTATAATATCTATTATCTCATATCTATTGGGGGTAGTAGTAGCACTCTTCTATGTATATATATTAAATGCACCTCTTCTAAGATATATATTTGAGGGATACTCAAAACTAAAAACACCATTTGAGTTACCTTTTATATTAGATATAAGTACATTGGCTATAATCTTCTTCTTATCCGTTCCAATATATATTGGAGCGACAATTATTCCAGCTTGGAGAGCGTCATCTGTAGATGTTGATGAGGTGATTAGATGATAGTTTTAAAAGGTGTTACAAAAGAATATGATAATATTGTAGCTGTAAAAGATATAAATTTAAAGATAGATAGTGGTGAGTTGGTTCTATTAAAAGGTGTTAGTGGAAGTGGGAAAAGCACAATTCTATCTCTTATAGCAGGTATTAACCGTCCAACAGAGGGAGAGGTTATTGTAGATAATAGGAGAGTATCTAAACTTCAAGATAGATTTGCTTCACTATACCGTAGAGAGAGTATAGGTTTTATATTTCAGAGATATAACTTAATTCCAAATTTAACAGTAAGAGATAATATCATAACTCCTCTAATTCCAATTAATCTAATGGAAGATGAGGTTAATAGGAGATTAGATAGAGTATTGAAACAGTTTAATATAGTAGAGAAGAGGGATATAGTTGTGAAAAATCTATCAGGTGGAGAGCAACAGAGAGTTGCAATAGCGAGAGCTTTAATTAACAATCCCAAAATTATAATAGCAGATGAGCCGACGGCAAATCTTGATAAGGCTCTCTCATTAAGCTTTATAGATATAGTAAAGAGTTTAAAAGATAGACAAAAGACAATAATTATAGCTACTCATGACCCTATATTTTTTAATCTAAATATTATAGATAGAGTAGTAGAGATAGAGAATGGGAAAATATTATGATACTACTACCGGAAGTTATATCTATTCTAATCTTAAATGGTCTATTTTTTATATTTGCCACTATTGCCTTTTTTCTATCTATAAAAATAGCTATCCATTGGGATTTTAATAAAACCACAAAAGAGCAGTATAAATTGGAGAAGGAGAGTTTTCTAATAGCTACAATTATAAAATATATTTTTACCTTAAAAATCCCCCTATTTCTATTTTTTATATTTACACTTGATAAGATTTCAGACCTTATAACAGGAGCTATGTGTGCGTCTGGGGTTATTACTGCCACTAACTATGGAGTATATCTTTTAATAGTTAAGATATTAAATATATATATCTTTGGATTGTGGCTATCTATCTCATATCTTGATATAAGAAGAGAGGATTTACCATATACAAAGCTAAAATTTGAACTATTTATAGTGGCATATCTATCTTTTATGGTAGAGTTGGTTTTAATGTGGTTAATGTTTAGTAGTATAGATATAGATAAGATGGTTAGCTGTTGTGGCACACTATTTTCATCATTTAGCCAATCTCCAATAGGTGATATTATTCGTATAGACCATACCATACTATTAACTATCTTCTATATAACATCTCTACTTCTATTTATATTTTATAGATATAGAGTTAAGTATCTATTTGCAGTAACCAATATACTATTTATAACTATCTCTATTATAACTCTAATTTCCTTTTTTGGTACATATATATATGAGTTACCAACACACCACTGTCCATTCTGCTTTTTACAAAAAGATTACTATTATATAGGCT
>JALWZK010000319.1 GCA_027002665.1 Campylobacteraceae bacterium
TATCTAATGAGAAATTATAAATTTTTATCAAAAGTTCTCTTAGGGCTATTTGTTAGTTGTCAATTGGGCTATAGTGATGCTCTACTTTTAAATGAGTATAATGCTGTTGCACCCGACCAACAACTTAAAAATAATGGATATGATACATATTATGGAGATATAAATGGAAATGGAGGCAACTGGATAGAGTTAGTTGTTGTTGAAGATTTTATCGATTTAAGGGGAGCTATAATAAATATAGAAAAATCTAAAGGTGTTCATCAATTAACTGCATCTTTTCCAAACTTAACAGAGTTGGCATATCTTAGAAAAGGGACGATTATTACAATTTCAGAGGAGCCGACAAATCTATCCTACTCCCCATCTCAAGGAGATTGGACAATCAACTTAAATAAAGATGATTTAGAAAATATTGATGGCTCTTTTGAAATATCCGATAGGACAATGGATATATCTATTAAATCTATCGATAATAACTTCTTAATGAGGAACTCTGGAGAGATAGTGAAGGGGTGGGGAATTGATAATCAAGAGGTATTTAAATTAAAAAAAGACCCAGACTCATCTATCGAGCCTGATGACCCTGCTTATGGAGATGATACTCCAAATAAACAGATTATTAGCACATTTGGTTCACCAAATCAGTGGATAGATAGTAATAATACAACTCACACCCAAAATTTCAATAATTTGAGAGATTTAAATAACAGTATCAATCAAATAGTTCTTCTAAATGAGTATGATGCTGTTAAAAAGAGACTAAAACTTAAAAAGCATGGATATGATACATATTTTGGACGAATTAAAGGGAATGGTAAATCGTGGGTAGAGCTTGTAATTTTAAAAGATAAAGTCGATTTACGAAGAGCTACAATTAAAATCGTTAGAAATAATGGGAAGAAAACCTTTAGAGCAGAACTTCCCAATATAGAAGCACTATCAAATCTTAGAAGTGGAACAATTTTAACGATATCCAATAAGGTGGCTACAGATTTAAGTTATGACCCATTTAACCACTGTAATCCCGATTGGAATATAAATATCAATGTTGATGATTTAAATATCTTGGAGGGTAAGTTTAAGACAAATCATCATAATGATATAATCTCTCTCTTAAGTGGTAGTGGAGATGTTACCATTCTACCTGAGAGTGGGGAGGGCGTTACCGGAAAATCTGTTGGAAAGAGAGAGGTATATAAATTAAAGAGAGACCCGTCGTTCTCTGTAACGCCGACAGATAGTGCCTATGGAGATGATAATAATAGTCAAGCATTAAGCACTTTCGGTTCTCCTAACCACTGGAGGGATGCTAATGGTTCGCTTATAACACAAGATTTTACAGACTTAAGATTGGTTGCAATGGAGGAGAACTTTAGACGACAAAAGACATCTCTCCTATTAAATGAATACAATGCGGTGGCTTCAGACAAATATCTCAAAGGTAGTGGAAGTGATGACTATTATGGATATATTCAGGGGAATGGTGGCTCTTGGTTAGAGATGGTAGTAACGAGAGATTATCTAAATTTACAAAATGCAACCATTACCATTAATGAGAATTGCACTCAAACCTTCTCTGCAAGACTACCGGAACTGCTCTCATTGGCATATCTTAGAAAAGGGACAATTATTACAATATCTAATGAACCGACAGAGATGAACTACTCCCCATTTGCACCAAATAGTCCAGATTGGAAACTAAATATAAATGTTAATGATTTAACTAACCAGAGTGGAACATTTAATTTAAATGATAATAATATAGATATATCTATTGTAAAGGATAATAGAACTATTCTTGCCCATAGTGGTGAAGGTGTATGGGGTAGCGTTGTTGATAACCAAGAGGTCTATAAGCTAAAAGCTGAACCAGACTATACCATTTCGCCTTTCAATAGTGGATATGGTGATGATGGAGATGATACTGTAATAAGCACCTTTAACTCTCCAAATAGATGGTTAAGTGGAAGTAGTGAGGTTACACAGCAGTTTACTTTGAGAAATGATAAAGATTTTGTTGAGGTTGGTGGTATTGTTCTATCTAATATATCTGGATTGGAAGAGTTAAGAGATGGTGAGTCATTGGAGTTCGTAGCACCAAACAATAGTCTATGGATAACAGATGATGATTCACACCATGTTTACGAAATGGACTACACAACACACGAAATTAAGTCTGTTATATCTGATGAAGAGCTTGGTAATTTTGCTCCAGAGATTGGTGTATGTGGATATGAATACCATAAAGGGGCATGTGATATAGAGTCGGTTGCCTATGATGAAAATAGTGATAATCTCTATATTTTTACAGGAATGGCACCGGGAACTCCTGCTATCTTTAAATTGACAAGAACAGATACAAATAGCTCATTTACTCTTACAGATTATAGAGCGTTAGGCACTATTGAGTATCCTGCTACAACTTTTGTTGGAAATGATTTTATTGTATCATCAGGTAAGAGTCTATATAAATATGATTTCGATACCAATACCACAGGTGATGCTCTATATACAACAGCAAAGGGTAAAATAGTAGGATTGGCTTATGATGATGCCACTACAACTTTATGGGTTACTACCTCTAATTTTGAGATTTTAAAGATTAATTGGCAGACAAAAGAGACAGAAGCCATATATCAATCCAGAGATAATGGTGTATATGACCCAAGAGGTATTGAGATTATAGATAATAAAATCCATATTCTTGAAGGGGTTAATGCGTCAGGTGGAGATGTGACTGCTCCTATAGGTCACCCTCTTAAAAATGCAATTCATATATATCAAATGCCTTAACCACCATGTTAGAGTTAATTCAGATAGCAGTTATTAATGTAGTTGCAAAGCTTCTCAAGTTCGCTTTTGAACTTGGGACATCATTTTTTGTAACTAAATCAACTTATGGAGAGTTTGCATTAATACTTAGCTATATAATGATTTTTACCAAAATATCATCTTTTGGAATACAGAATATTATGGTGCGAGATGTCCCAAAATATTCAAACTATAGATATATATTCTATCTATTTTTTAACTCATCAACCATTATATTTATAATATCTGCTATCCTATAT
>JALWZK010000320.1 GCA_027002665.1 Campylobacteraceae bacterium
GTATAAAGGCCACTAAAAATAGTAAAATTGCTATTGATATAATAAAATACAAAATGTCGTCCTTCTCTATCTAATACTATATATTGATGTTATCTTAAATCCATAAGGTGTAGCCTTTAGAGTCATAATGGTTTTAGTCTCTCCTTCTGCCACCTGTCCACTTCTCGATATAACTCTATATCTCATTCTCTTTTTTATATCACAATACTCTGCACCATTTTTTCTATATTTATATAGAATATCGAAGGAGATTAATCTAAACCTTCTATGCACCCACTTTCTATTATATCTTACCTTATCTCTATATATCTCTTTATGGGTGACATTTCTAAGAGCGAAGTATCTATCTACTCTATAGTTATAAAATAGGAGTATATCATTTACAGAAGCACGCTCTGCCGCAGAGATAAATTTTAATAGAAAATCTTGAACATTTGCCCTATTAAATGGAGATTGGTGAGATATATTTATATTTCTACCCGGCTGTATCATTCTTCCAAGTGATATATTATTGTGTGAAGGGGTGTGTCGCACTGTTGGAGTTGCAACTATCTCTATACTCTTATCTCTTGTAGGGGTTGGAGTTGGTGTAACTATCTCAACTGAATTATCCTCTTCCTCCTCTTCCTCAATTATAGGTGTTGGAGTAGGAGATGGAGATGGAGATGGTGTCTCTTCAATCTCTGGTATCTCAAGCGGTTTAATTTCACTCTTAATCTCTGGCTCTTCCTCTCTATCCTCTATCTTCTCTTGTTTTGGTTTATATGTGGTTACGGTTTGAGATTTAGCTTCACTTTTACTCTTCTCTTTATCAAGTTTTACTATCTTATAGGCGTATCCTCCAAGTGCTACGAGAACGACTACTAAAAAGATGCCGATAGTTGTAAGCCAAGATTTTGTATTATCCTTTTCCTCTTTTATAGCTCTTCTTTTAATCTTGTTTCGGGGAGATGGTTCAATCTCTTCACTATCTCTATTTATCTCTCTCTCAGAAGAGTTGGAGCCGGTTTGAGATAATAGTAGCTCCTCTATCTCTTCCAAATCTTGAAATCTCTCCTCTGCATCAATCTTAGTCATCTTCAATAGAATATCTCTAAAATCGGAAGATATATTGAACCCATTTACAATCTCTATAAATTCGCTATCATCAATAAGTCTATCTGTAATATTTGGTAAACTCTCCTCATCATCTGCCATAACTCTACATATTGTCATACCAATAGAGTATATATCACTAAATTTACCAATAATGGCTCTCTTATTTCCACTAAGTTCAGGTGGTGTATATATTGGACTCTGAAAAGCGGTCACCGTTGTCATGTGGTTATCTACATAAGTTCTATTGGTTGTAAAATCTATTATCTTATATATACCATCTTTGGTTCTCATAATATTAGATGGTTTTATATCTCTGTGTAAAATATTTAAGGAGTGTATCTCTTTAATTCCGTGAATAATCTGGAGTAGTAAATCTTTTGCCTCCTCTTCACTAAATGGAGGAACCTCTTTGAGATATCTATTTAAATCGACACCATCGATAAACTCCATAACGGAGTAGAGTGTATTATTTTCTTCAAAATATCCATAAGCCTCGACTATATTTCTATTTCTAATCTTTTGTAAGATATTAACTTCAGATATAATATCCTCTTTAATTTTTAAAAAAATCTTTTTTGCTTCAGCCTTATTATATACTGTTTTCCCATCTCTATGTCTAAAAGAGAACTCTCTTGAAAATAGCTCCTTTATAACAAAAAAGGCATTTAATCTATGTATATCTTTAACAAGATATACAATTCCGAATCCCCCTTGTCCTAAAACCTTAACCACCTCATAGTGTCCACCTATCTTATACCCTATGGATAGATGCTCATTACTCTCATTTGTCATAAACTACTCTCCTCTTACTTCACAAATAGATTTAAAATTAAAAAGGTTATAGATGATATTATAATTAACACTATTACTATATTTTTTAGTTGATTTAACCTATTTGCTATCTTTTTACTTCTTGTGAATTTTCTATTTGTAGTATATCTAATCTGCTGTCTCTCCAATATCTCTGTAGGCTCATCTTTATACTCCTCATAAATATCATCTATATCCATATTTGATGAAACCTTGGGAGAGTATCTAATAAGAGTTACATTATCGGTAGGTATTGAGTTATATATATCTATCTGTAACTTATCCATCGGTTTAGTAAAAGTCTCCTTGGTAATATCTATATTCTCCCAAAAACCATCACTACATAGAATTAGTCTGCTACTATTATAGAGTATAGAGTGTTGAGTAAAGATATTCTCTTTCTTTAAATTTCTCTTACCGAGTGTAAAGGCCAACAGACTCTTATCATAATTCTCTTTCTCATCTTGAGTTATCTTATTGGAGCGAAATAGAACCTCTCTTACAGAGTGGTCCTGTGTTATCTGCCTAACCTCCAAACTATTATCCAACTCATATATTCTACTATCTCCAATGTGTGCAATATATAGATTTACTCTATCCATAATCAATGCCAGAGATAGTGTTGTCCCTATCATAGCTATATTATGCTCAGTTGCATACTCCACTATCTTATAGTTTGCAAGATATAGAGTATCCCTCAATAGATTGAGTATAGATTTATGGTTAGAGTTTTTAATTTTTATTTTCAATTCATCAATAATAGAATCAACTGCCATTTTACTGGCAATCTCTCCAGCCTCTCCACCACCTACTCCATCAGCCACAATCAATAGAAGAGCATTATCCAACTCAAGATAGCTTAAATAGTCTTGATTTTGAAGTCTTGTGAGACCAATAGTAGAAAATAGCTCCACTCTATAGTCGTCTCTATCTATGGTCTCATCAATCACATCTCGTATATCATAATTGAAGATAGACAATAGAATCTTTGGCTCATCTTCCCTTACCTTTAGAACTCTATTTAAAAATTGATAAATTCGTGGCTCTTTTACCCTTATACTATCTAACTCACCTCTATACTTAGAGAGAGTTAAATTATTATAGCGTTTGGCTTCATAATCTGAATTGATTGCTTTTAAGGCATTGTCTAACATTTCAG
>JALWZK010000321.1 GCA_027002665.1 Campylobacteraceae bacterium
ATCTTAAATATTTAACATCAATATTAGCTATTCTACTCTTAACAGCTTGTCAAAATAGCCCAACTCTAAATAAAGGCATATCTGTATCAACCTCATCTGTAAAGGTAAAAGATATAAAAGAGCCACTTACTGTAATTGGTGGAGAACTCAGTTTTGATTTTGTAAATAGTATAGATAGTAACTATAAGCTCTATGGAGTAAAATTTAACCTTAAAAATAACACCATTATAGCTTATGGAGATAGTAGCACTATTACTATATATAATTTAGATTTAAAACCCATTGGAACAATAGAGAGTAAAAATGATGAGATAAAAGCAGTAGATATTAGTAGTGATGGGAACTATCTCGCATGTAGTGGAGATGATGGATATGTTGAGATTTGGGATTTAAATAGTTATAATCTTGTAAATAGAATGAGAAGTAGCTCAAATGATATACTGGCTATTGCAATTAGTTCAGATAATAAAAAAGTGGCAGATGGTGGAGATGATAAAGCTATCGATATTTGGAATATTAAATCGGGTGAGCAGATAGCAAAATTGGAAGGACATAGAGATAGTGTCACCAATATAGGATTTATCGATTATAATAGAAAGATAGTATCGACGGCAAAAGATAAAAAGGTAAAGATATGGGATATTTTGAGAAAAAGAGAGATATACTCATATCTTGCTCCATCAAATGAGTATGGAGAGATAAAAGTAGCAAAATTTTTCGATGACTATACCATATTGGGGCTTACAGAGGTGGAGAGAGCAGAGGGGAACTATAGAAGAAGAAATGGACCACCTGTTTGGAAATATACAATAAAATTTAAAGATAATCAGGGAAATACTCTAAAAGAGTTTAATCAACATAGAGAGCCAATTACAGATATTGCAGTGGCAAAAAATAGAGCCTATATGGCAACATCTTCAGAGGATAAGACCATTAGATTATGGGACTTAGAGAAGAAGAGACATATTACAAATATTGTTTTAAAGGATAGAGGATATAGTGTCAATATCAATAAATCTGGACACCTATTAGTTGGATTGGAGGGGAAAAATAGAATTAAGCTATTTGAGATAAAAAATAGTTTTGAACCAACCCTTAGCTCATCTGCAACTTCAAATGCACCTATGGCTACTACAAATCAGAATGCCATCTCATCATGGTATCGCAAACAGTATGCTATTGTTGTAGGAATTGACCACTATAAGAGATTATCTCTTCCAAGATTGAGTAATGCTGTAAATGATGCAAGAAGTGTAGCAAAACTTTTACGAAAAAAGGGATTTGAGGTAATCGAGTTATATAATGAAAATGCCACTAAGGAGAAGATATTAGATGCACTTAAGAAGATAAAACAGACCTCAACCAGTCAAGATGCGACACTCTTCTATTTTGCGGGGCATGGAGATGCTGTAACAGGATATAATGGTGTAAGAGAGGGGTATATATTACCTTATGATTTCAATTCAGATTTAAATAATCCAAATCCTGATGTAATGTATTATGATAAGTCAGCTATTAGTATAAGTTCACTTGTTATGTACACAAGAGATACAAGGGCTAAACATATTGCTATCATCTTAGATTCATGTTTCTCTGGACTTGCAATGGAGAGTAAATATGCACAGAAATCTATACCATCATCATCCGTCAAAGAGTTGGATAGAGTTGAGTATGATACTAAAACCCGTTCAGTTAGGATACGACCAACTAAGGAGTCTGTTATAGCAAATAATAGTAGTAGCTCCTCTTCCTCTTCATCAAATATATTTAGAGATTTATTAAGTAAGAAATCAATAAATATATTGACAGCAGGAGACGACCAACCCGTATCAGATGGAACTAACCACTCACCATTTACACAAGCCTTCTTAAAAGCATTGGAGGGAGAGGGAGGAACTAAGAGTGGTTATATTAGATTTACAACTCTTGCCGACTATATTAGAAAATATGTTGAGAGTAGAACCCACAATAGACAGAGACCTCAATATAAGAATGAGAGCTTAGATGGAGGTGATTTTATATTTAAAATCTAAAATAAAGGTTATTTTTAATATTTTCTTTATATTATACTATATAAAAAAGAATTAAAGGAAATATTATGAAAACCTCAATAGCTACCGTGGGTAGTGCAAAAAAGATTAAAATAGATGTTGAAAAATTTGATGTTAGTAATATGAAAGAGATTAGACGCTCAATAGAGCGGGAGATTACAAATAGAAGTAATAATATAGTCTTGGATTTTTCAAATGTTAAATTTATTGATAGTTCAGGACTTAGTGTAATTATTGGAACCTTTAAGAAGTTAAAAAGTATGCGAGGAGTGCTTAGATTGTGTGGATTACAGCCTCAACCTCTTAGCCTCTTGAAGATTACACAACTTCATAAGATATTGTCGATTGTGGATAACTGTAATAGAATAAGGTCATAGAGGAATATGATTCCATGAAAAAAAAGGTAATGGTTATCCATAGCAGTATAGAGGAGATAGATAGAGTCTATAAATGGTTAGATAAATCATTAAGAGATTTAGTTGATGAAGAGATGTCTCAGAAGATAATATTGGTATGTCAAGAGATAGCCACTAATGCCATTATTCATGGAAATAGACTCCTCAATAGAAAACTTGTAATAGTTACATTTACCGTAAATATCACCTCAAAAGAGATTAGAATTAAAATTAAAGATGAGGGAGATGGCATTGAGAAATTACCATCAAAAGAGGAAGCTTTGAATCTATGTTATCTGGAAGAGGATGGTAGAGGTCTAAAATTGGCCGTTTTAATGAGTGATAAGATAGAGGTAGATGGTAACTCTATAGAGGTTACATTCAATATATAGTTAAATTTCGATAGAATTAACCTTAAAAAAGGTTATATGTGAAACAGACAAAATCTGGCTTTATAGCAGTTGTTGGACGACCCAACTCCGGTAAAAGCACACTTCTAAACCATCTAATAGGTGAAAAACTTGCGATGGTCTCCAAAAAAGCACAAGCTACACGAAAACGAATGAATATTATTGTAATGCACAGAGGGAATCAACTCATATTTATAGATACTCCCGGTATCCATAAAAAAGAGAGACTTATAAATGAGTTTATGCTGGAGGAGGCGCTAAAAGCTATGGGGGATAGTGATTTAATTCTATTTTTAACTCCTGTTACAGACACTCTTAAAGAGTATCAGAGATTTTTAAATTTAAAGGAGTCCAAAAGGGTTAAACATATTGTAGTCTTAACTAAGATTGACCATGTCTCACAAGGTAAAATCCTTGAAAAATTGGGCGAGTATCAGAAATATCAAGATAGATTTGAAGCTATTATCCCATTTTCAGTTAATAAGAGAGTAGGTAAAGAGGCTCTTTTAGATGAGGTTGTAAAACATCTTCCAGAATCACCTCCATTCTATGATACAGATATAATGACAACAGACCATATTAGAGATATATATAAAGAGTTAATTAGAGAGTCCATTTTTGAAAATCTAAGTGATGAGATACCCTATGAGTCAGATGTTACCATAGAGAAAATTATTGAGAGTGATAAGATAGATAGAGTCTATGCTACTATTATTGTAGAGAAGGAGACTCAAAAGGGAATTATAGTTGGGAATAGAGGTTTAACCATAAAGCGGGTTGGAAAATTTGCAAGAAAACAGCTTGAACTATTCTCCAATAAAAAGATATATTTGGATTTACATGTATCTGTAAAAAGGGGTTGGAGTAAATCAAAGGCAGGTTTAAAAGAGCAGGGTTATATTTTTTAGTCAATTTTAATCTCTTTTTTGTATATTTTCACAAAAGGATTGAAAACATGGATACCCAAAATATTAAAGAGAGATTTTTTAGTTCCAAAAGAGTCTTTTTAATACTATTTTTTATATTTATACTCTTAGTCATTGTTAGATTTCTTGCTATAAATGGGTTGGATACCAGCTCAAAAGATAGTTATATCTATCAATTTAGTGGCGATATTTATGCAGATTTCTATATTGAAAATAACAGAACTATATATAGGAGTGAAAATGGAGATAAAATTCTCCACCCATACAGCTTTGTAGAGCTGAATTTAGACTCAAAGAGAGCAGTATATCAACTCTTACCAGATAAACAGGGACACACAATATCAATGTTTATGCCCCCTAAGTGGTTTGAGATTATTGGTGGAGAGTATAAAAGTAGAGATGGAGACTCCATTGTTAGACTCTCAAAAGATGATGAACCATCTCTACTTATATTTGCTTCAGATAGGAGAAGAAGCCTATTGAGAGCCAGAAAATTAAAAGTTATATCTCTAAAGAGTGGATACTACTACCACTCAGTAGATGGCAAAACCATACCAATTCCTCTCTATAATGGTTCTTTAAAAAATATTAGAAATAGTAGAATCTGGAAGATACTATCCAATAATGGAGTTGTTCTAAATAGTGGATATATTACTGATAGTAGAGAGAATATTATAAAAGTCTATCTTGGCACGAAAAATAAGAGTATTCTAATTAGTAAAAAGCCTAAAAGGTATAATCTGGTAAAAGGGAAAACCTTAAATGTCTCAATAGTTGATAAAAATATTCCATCTTCTCGTTTTAAATTGGTATATGCAGATAAATCTCTATATACCACCAGACTATCTTATGATTTTGTAAGAATTGCACACCTACTTATTAAATATGGGGTAGCAGATGCAAAAGAGACTATATTAAAAAAGATAAGTAGAGATAATTTTTTACAAAAAGAGCTTCTTGAGTTGGTAAAAGATGATTCATCTATAAAGAAAGAGGATTATTATAGAGAGTATTTAAAGGTTAGAGCCAAACTATCAAATAGTCAAAAGAGAAAATTAGACCTTGAACTCTTAAAAAATGTGACTGATGGTGACTACTATCGTGCAAAAGTTGCCATCTTATTGGGAGCTAATGTAAATCAAAAGGGAAAAAATCTACTCTCAATAGTTCTATCAAACCAGAAAGAGTATCTATCGATTCCAAAGGAGATGGAGTTTATGGATAATAGATTGACTATTAGAGGAAATAAGAAGATATTTAAAAATAGTGCTTACACTAAGGGATACTACTTCCCAAGTAGAGTTCCAATATTAGATAAACCTAAAATCCCTAAGCAAGAGTATCTAAATGTAGATGAGTTAAATGAGTTTGTCGATGTTACCCACTTAAATGGACTCTATGTAAGTGATAAAAATGCTAAAGTCTATTATAGTAGAACTCCTACTAACTTTTTACAGGAGGCAAAGACCAATTATAAAAAATCTCCTCCTCTATTTCTATATAACTCTATTAAAGATGGAAAGTTTGTAGCACCAATTGGAAATATAAAGGGGAGATTTTACTATAAGATAGTAACCAATAAACCTAAGATAGAGGTTGCCTTTAATGGAAAAATTAAACAGAATGGTAGATTGATTAGTAGGAACTACAATAATATTACACCATTCTACTCAACATATACTATTAATAGTAGAGGTGGTAGTGTTATCTTAGAGGTAACTATGGATAGTGATTTTCTACCTTGTGGAGTGGTATTTAAATCATCTAAAAGGCTTAAAAACTTTAGATATAGCTATAATAAGAAGTATTATAAGAAATTTGAGGTAATAGAGAGAGCTGATGGATACTACTATAAGATACAAAAAGACTCTTCAAAACCTTTTAAACTATATTATCTCACTGTAAAGGCCGATAGTAGTGGAGTTGTTACATACTTAGGAGATAGTAGGCGATATATTGTTGGTAAGAGAGCTAAGGTGGTTAAATACTCTCCATCTCTCACATGTCTATCTAAGAACTATAAGATAGATAGACTATCCCTATATGATAGAGATAATATAATGGAGTTAATCCCTAAGTCATATCAAGAGTATGGTATGGTGCCAAAAGAGCGAAGTGAACTTATCGCAGGTGAGAAACAGGAGGAGATAGTAGGAGATATTCTATCTAAAAAGCTACTTCCCATATATGGAGATGGTATCCATTTCGGTTTAACATCTAAGGGTATTAAGGCTGAAGACTTAACTCTTGATAGTAAATTCTCAAAAGAGGTGGCAGATATATTTGAGTCTGTTATAGAGCCTCTAAAATCCAATAAAGAGAGGGCAAAAAGAGAGAAGTATAATAGTATCTTAGAGGGTGCAGTAGTTGTCCTTGCAGATAGGGGAAAAGATAATCTTGAGGTTGTATCTATGTTCTCATATCCATACCCTAAGAAGTTAGATATATCCAAAAAAGAGGAGTATAAGAGGGAGATATTTAAATATATGCTCTTAGATGAGTTTAATAATCCGAAGAGTAGTCTTAGAAATAGAGCATTGGATATGCGAATCCGACCCGGTTCTACATTTAAGATGGTGACCTCAATAGCTGGATTTAAAGAGAACCTCATCTCCAAATTGGATACTCAATATAGAAACTATATAGAGGGGAGACCCGATATAGCCGGTTCTATATTTAGAGGAAACTCTATAGTCTCTATCACCCTTAAGAACTTCTCATTCTCAAATGGATTTACAGAGAGAACAGATAATGCCACATTTAGAAACTCATTTAAAAAGTCATACAATGTATATTTTGGATATTTGGCACTTCTACTCAACCATAAGTTGGATAGAGGATTTAAAAAGGTTCTACTTCCAATCAATAATAGTCTCAAGGATAGAGAGAGAGATTTCCCTCTATTGAAGGTGGCTGATAGTTTAGGTTTTAATAGACCTATAGAGTTGTCTAAGGAGAAAAAGATATACGCCTCACCATCTATATTTCCACAGCAATTTATCTTATCTAAGGAGGTAGCAGATAGTGGAATTGGTCAATTTGAGGTAGCTGCAACTCCAATGCAGATGGCAATAGTTGCAAATACAGTTAGAACCCGAAATGTTGAGATACCCAAAATTATAAAAGGTGAGAAGAGCCAAACTGTATATAGAGATTTTATTCGCCCATCTACTCAAAGGGCTATTAAGGAGGCTATGAGAGATGTTGTTATAGATAGAGATGGAACTGCTAAGTGTGCATTCTACTATAATAGTTTTATTAACCAAGCGAGAGAGTATAATAAAAAGGTTGGAGCAGATAGAGCTATAGGTATTCCATGTTTGGGATATAAGGCTAAGTTTAAGAAGATAAATCCTAAAGATTTTGCATTCTCCGATGTGGCAGTATATGGAAAAACGGGAACGGCAGAGAAGGGAAAAGGTGGACTCTATGATGGTTGGTTTGTCTCCTTTACAAAGAGTAAAAAGAGAGGTGATATTGTAGTGGCTACTGTGGTTAGAAATTCAGGAACAGGTGGAACATATAGTGCTACCATTACAAAAAAAGTTATAGAAGCTTGGTATAAAAATCAAAAAGGGGAAAAGTAGTGGCAAAGAATATTTTTGAATTTCCGGATAGTATTCTATTTATAGATACGATAGATGTCAATAACTGTATCTTAGATGATAGAAAGCGAGATATAGACTATGTTGCAAAAAATATATGGGAGGGAAGTAGAAATATATTTAGCTTCCTCTTTGGAGGTGATGAGTGTTATGGTATTAAAGATATTTTAGATGATTGGTTAAAAGAGGGAATTGTATCTGTCATCTTCTATATTCCGAGAGAGTCGGCAAAAGAGATACGAGATAGTTTAATTAAAAAGATGAGAACACATACACTATCTGAAAAGATAGAGCATTTTATAGAGTCACAAGTTAGAGAGAATATTCCAGATTTTGATATATATAATCTAAATACGGCAGATAGTTCAGATAATCTATCAGATATTTTCAATATATCTAAGTTGAAGCGAGAGTTGGATAGTGATTCCAAATTAGATGTGCCTAAGATTTATCTTATAGGTTTAAAATTCTCTCTATCATCTTCACAAGTTGGTTGTTATATCAATAATATACCGATATATGAGCAGGGTGGAATAATCTATGGAGACTCCAACATATTAACTCATAAGTTAAAAAAAGGGTTCTTAGTTGCCAAGTATGATGAGGGAATTGATATAGAGTTCTATGGAACAGATAAGTTCTCATCTAACGATTATGATATAGGTTCTGACTTGGAGGAGTTGGATTTTACCGATGAGAGTATAAGTTTTGAGTTGGAAGGAGTCAATAGACCTATTATTATTGAGTCGAGAGTTGGAGAGAAACTCATATTCTCAAATGAGCAAAATGTTGCCTATGCTCCTAAAAAGATAATAGACCCGAAAGATATTGTAGATAGAGATACTAAAATATATATGAATGCCTTTTTTATTCCAAAGGAGAGGGGTTTAAAGTTTATCAAACTTCTACTTATCTATAAGAATGGTAAAAAGGTATTGGCTGGAGGAGAGTATCATCATGGACTCTTAGATTGCGATATTATTGGAGATTTATCTATAGATTTGGAACAAGAGGAGATAACTTTTGTAAATCATAGCAGTTCAAATCTTAAATTTATAAACTTCGATAATGTCTTTTGGAAATTAGATGAGAGTAGTATATTTAAAGAGCCTACCAGTTATGCTGAAGAGGTTAAATCTGAAGATGGAATATATACCACTGTGCTTATAGATGATATTGATTTTAATACAGGTGTTGAAGATGAGGTGGAAGTTGGAGATAATACAACCCAAACCATTAAGCAGGAGGAGAGTTTTACCTTTAAGGTTAGAGAGCTTGAGTTTAATGATTCAAATGTCTCATTTGATAAGACAGGCATCTTTATAAGCTACTCAATGTTTGAGATAGCCAAATTTAAAAAAGAGTTTAGTCTAAATAGAACAGCCTTTAAGATGTCAAAATTGGGAACTATTGTGGATTGCTTTGTGGAGAGACCCAAAGGGAGAAATTTTAAATGGGGAAGTAAAGTCTATATTGAGCATAGTGATATACTTGGTAGGGCAATATCAAGTAAACCTATAATATTTAAAAACAGCACTGAGGGGCTTATAATAGAGAATAGATTGGATACAAAATATTATATGTTACAGATTTCATCTCTCTCTCAAAAATATATATTAGATGGGACAACCAACTCAATAGTTATTCCAAATAGGGAGTTGAAAGATTTGAAGGTAGATATTATAAATAAAGGTTATAAAAATAGACCATTAGTTCAATTTAGTTTAGAGGCATAGTGAGTTATTGAAACTCACTTAGTGTAAATTAAGTTTGGTTATCTATTCCTACCTCTTCACCCAAACCCTTTTACCATCAAAAACCACACCCATTTTTAAAATATTGCTATATCCTCTCTTTTTAACCTCTATCTCATATCTCTTTTTTTCTATCTGTTTTAATGCCTTTTTTAGAGCTTTCTCTTTTGTCTCCTCTTCAAACTCATCTATAGTTTTCAACTCCATAATAATAGCCAGTCTATTTTTATCCTCTTTATGAAGCAATATAATATCAACTCTACCAAGTCCTGTCTCTCTATTTGAGATTACCTCATAATCACTTAAATTGATTAAAATCCCAAGCAAAAAGGCATGATAGACTGCCTCTTCATTTTTTTGATTAACATCATAAAAAGATAGAGTCTCTAATATAAACTCACTAAATAGTCTCTCAAATAGTCTAATCTCTCCATTAATAAGTGCATTTGAGTTTATAAGCTCTTGAATTATTAATGATTTATCCACAAAATAGTTATTGTCTCTGATTACTCTTTTAAAATCACTTATTCCTATTGGTAAATTTTTTCACTGTTTTACTCTCTTTTTGGTGTATTATAGCATAAGTAGTATCTCTATTTTAGTTTGTTGCCTTGCTGTAAAGCCCTCGGCTCTTATTCCAAAGCAGTATCTACATCACTTTTTAATTTTGGAAAGTTACATCTCAATATGATATAATTTAAAAAAACAAAAAGGACTCTTTATGTGTGCAGTTGAATATTATACTTATGATGACTATTGTCAATGGAAAGGAGAGTGGGAGTTAATAAGAGGAGTTCCTTTAGCAATGGCTCCTGCTCCTATGATAAGTCATCAAATTATTGTAGGTAATATACTTTTTGAATTAAAAAAATCTATGGGAAAGTGTCGAGAGTGTGTTGCTCTTAGTGAAGCTGATTGGAAAGTAAATGATGATACAGTTTTAAAACCAGATGTTGTACTTATTTGTAATGAAACAAATGAAGCC
>JALWZK010000322.1 GCA_027002665.1 Campylobacteraceae bacterium
CTCTATCTTCTTAGCTACCCTTGTTGTAGATGTTTCTAAAATTTGACCAGTTTTTCCAACACCCGATAGTGTAGCATTGCTATCTCTAAATCTATTTCTCCAAAAAGGGATACCATTTCGTGACGGTTCTCTATGATATTTTAACCATGGACTTAAATCCATTTTAACTTCTACTTTTGCAGGTAGATTATCTCCACTATATCCAGTTATTATATCTTCTATTTTCCCATTGGTAAAATTTGGTAGGTGGTTGGCTGAAGGTGTAACCTCTACTAATGGATTGTCTATTATAAAATTAATCACTTTTCCATCTGTATTGGCATTATGTAGATAGGCTCTATACCAACCATCTTTTGTTCTAATACCATTTAATCCATTATCTCCTATCATAGTGCTACACCAAGAGATATTTTTATCACAAAATATTAATGCACTAATAGGCGTCTTAGCATGTCTCTCATATACATCTTCATAATTTTCTCTATCTGGAGCAATTGAAGCAAAATAGAAGAGTTTTGAACCATCTATATCTTGTGTGCCCTCTGCTACCCTATCTACATTTTTAATCTTTGAGCTATTGGAGCTATTAATATCTAAGCTATTAAACTCTAATTTAATAGGATTTATTGGCTCACTGAGATTTTTATTTAAGTTAAAAAGTATATTAATGGAGATATTGCCATCATTTGCATCTAAAAATTTATTAGCTGGAATTGTGATTGCATTATCTAAGTGTATATTCTCTACACTATTGAAACTCTCTTGATTATATGATATCACCCTTTTAAATCCAACCTCGCTACCCTTTATAGTATATATCTTGTCGTAAGTCGGTTGATTATCTATTCTATCTGTTGTTATATGATATTTTAGATATAGAGAGGTATCGAATGCTTCACAACTCGATGTAAAGTTGGTAGCTCTATTTCCATTTTTATCCTCTGCTGTAATCTTAGCAGTCAATAGAACTCCCATATCCAAACTACTATCTAAATCACTCATATAGATATACTCTCTTCCATTATCTGGTCTATTTTTGAGATTGATATTTGTAATATTGAATCTATATGGATTAAATTTAAGGTTAATATCTCTATACCCACTTAGAGTTGTAGAGTTAATAGTGCATCCAGATTTACTATTTCCGTTTTCGGATATGGTGCTACTTCCTACAATACAACTACCCTTTTCCCCATCTGCACTACTCCAACTCTTATCCTCTATATGTAGTTGATACTTTCCAATATTTGAGTGTGAGATATTGCCTATTAGATAAGAGTTATTAAAATGGTAGTTGCTTAATGGAACATTGGATTTATCTCTACAACTATGTTTATCTTTAAATATAAGAGTGGCATTTATCTCATTATTTGTTATAGTTGTATAACCCTTAGTTTTAGAGTGATTACTATCTAATGCTACTGCCTCTGCTTCAATTATATAGTTATATCCTGCTGATAATTTTAAACTATCACTTCCACTATAACTACTATCTCTATATGTTACACTGTTATTATTCTCATCTATATCTTTAATATAGACTCTATATCCGGCAGGTCGAATAGAGAAGTGTTCACTCGCATCTTGATTTATTTCACTAAATCCTGTCTGATTTAAAATCGCATTATAGCTATCTCTATTGGCATAGTTCCCATGTAAAATAGTGCCGTTACTATCTCTAATAAAATAGACTTTAAAGATAGCATCTCTTGTAACATCTAAGAGTTTTAAATCGGAGTTATCAACCACATCAACTCTACTCTCCCCATCTATATATTTATACCCTTCATATAGAGTTTTACCACTACTATTATCAATAAGTTTAACTTTTATAGTGAGATTATTAATGGGACTTGGGGTATCTCCCTTTGAAGAGATAATACTATAATCGAAATCTCTACCCGCTATCTGAGTATATATGAGTTTATCATCTATATTGGCATTGGTTCTTATAATGTCAAATTTTAAATCATCATTCAATATTAACCCAACCCCTCTACTTTTTCCCATTAGACAGAAGTTTGTAGGAAAAAATTGAGGAAAATATATATCGACATAGAACTCTTCATCTTTTTCAACCTTTGTATCTCCATATACAGGCACCTCTATATATGTCTCTCTACTTTCAGAAAATATATTCATATTGATACCAATTCCCTCTGCACCTTGAAAATCGTTATCACTCTGAAGAGCTGCCCCATGTGGAGGTGTAATATCATTTCCATTTCCGTCAATGATTCTATAGTAGAATATTGCTGGCATTCCCATTGGCACCATTGGTAAATCTGCATCTATAGATACTTTAAATCTAAATATTTTCTCTCCACTATCCCCCTCTGCCATAGCAACATCTCCTATGGATAGTCGTGGAAGATGAGGAGGTAAAATAAACTCTGCATTGGGACAACTTGTTCCATCATTATAATTACCTATTGCATTTGAACTTTGTATTATTAGGTAATCTTTGCCTGTCGATGGCTCAAGCTCATAGACATCTCCACTCTTTGTAATTGTAATAACTTTTCCATTTTTATCTGAGAAGATGAGGTTACTATATGAGTCCATATCTTCAAACTCATCTCCCAAAACAGTCATTATACCACTACTCTTATCTATCTTAACAAATTTACTATTCTCATAGACTCCATTTTCAGATTTAAGAAGCATAGCATAGAAGTATTGATTAGAGCTATCTATTGCCATATCTAAAAATTTTACAGACTCATTATGTCCTCTCTCGCTATATTTTAAACTAATAGTTTTAATAACCCTTTTTTCTGCAATATCTATCTTATATAGCTTATCATCGGGATTATTAACTCCTGCTACATAGTAGTAGCCATCTCTATCAAACTCACCTGCATAGAGTTGTTCTGCTGGTAATCCTTGAACTGCTCCTAAATCTTTAACAACTGCATTTGCATCAATTTTAAGTAAATGATTACCATAGAGAGCATATATAAAGTTATCTTGAATATTATATCCAATGGCATTATAGCCATAATCGCTACTTGTAAATCCCTCTCCAATAGGTCTATAAACTAAATTTGGAAGATGAAATTTATGTAACCAAGTAGCACCACTATTATCTTCATCTAAGCCTGTTGCTGTTCTATTGGATAGATACATAGTATCATTACAACTAAACGGTTCTAAATTTCCATGTATATTTATCTTATAATCCTCAACCTCTCCATCTATTGCCGGACCTGTTGGTAGTAAATCTTGCTGATAGGAGTATCTAAATCTGGCATAGGTTACTATATCGGTGGCTGTCGCTGGAGGATTAATTGTTAAAACTATCTCTCCACTACTACCATCAATATTATCTGCTATCTGCTCTCCTTCATCATTAAAATCTCCATCTCCATTCCAATCTATCCACGCATTTAAGAAACCTTCTCCATGAGTCTTTATTTTTAGAGTGGAACTCTCTCCTGCATTTATAGTCTTATTTTGTAAAGGTAGATTATTAATCTTTACTCCATCATCTGACTCATCTAAATTTGCACTCTTTGATGGTTTTCCATTGCTCTCACTGCTAACCCCATTCCCTAAGTATATAGTTGGGTCACCGTAAGTTGGTAGGGAGTGTCTTGCTCCGTCACTCTCCAATTTTGTAGGATAGTTATCTGGTAGGTCTCCAAAATCAAATTTAAACTCTGCATCTGTGCACATAGCTCCATCATTTAGAGTTACTTTATCAGCTGTGGCAAATAGAACAGCCTTAGATGAGTTTGCTACATCAATTCTATATATATTTCCACTATAGTTATCATAGACATAATAGAATCCATCAGCATCAAAGAAACCTGCTCCAAAACCTCTATTTCCTGTTAAAAGGGTATCTCCCTTTACTGTTACTTGACCATTAGATGGGTCTATCTGATATAACTTTTTTAAGACGCTATTACTTCCATTATTGACTGCATATAACATATTATCTCTGGCGTTAAATGCCCAATCTGCTGTATTTAAATTTATAGTTAAATCAAACTCTCTTATTTTCTGTAGATAGGTAGATGAGTTTTTATCTAAATCTATTACAACCACCCTTTTACTATCTCTAATAGCTTTTAAATATAGCTTTCCGCTACTATCAATATCTCCAACATAGGAGGCAAATCCCTCTAAGCCACTGATTTTAAAATCTCTGGATACCCAATTACCTTGACTATCCATTCCTATTCTTGTAACTGTTCCATTCTGTTTTGTATGGTTATATCCCCAAAAATAACCATCTTTTTTATTAAAACCTACACCATTTATGTTATCATTAGATATATTATTTACAGCGGGAACCATCTCTCCATTAACAAGATTTAAGACATTTATATCTGTCGGCTCATTTTGAAACATAAATGCACTCTGAAGACAACCTATCGGTTCAACCCTACAATCGTAAGGTGTTATATCTGCTCCACTCCAATCCTTTCCATTTAAATTGAAATTGCGAACATTTAACATCTGATTAGGAGTCATTGGAGTTTTAAAGATAGTAACCTCATCTACATATCCATCAAAGAAGTTATCTATATGTAGAGATGCACCAATGGTGAATGGGCTATGTAGTGCATTATCTATTTCAGTAGCACCACTCCATGTAGAGTTATCTATATAGGTTTTATTATCTATCTGAACAGTTACTACTCCCTTATTATAACTAATACCAATAAAGTGCCAACTATTGAGGGTAATATCTCCTGCATTCCCAAAATTTGCATATCTATCTTTTGCTTTGGTATCAAGATATAGATGAATTGTCCCGTTTGAATTTACTCCTATCTCAAGATTATCATTATAGTTATCAGAGGCTTTTGCTATAAATGTATTTTTCGTTGCATGATTAGTATGTCTATCAGATAAGCTTGTAGGTCTTATCCAAGCTGTTATGGTGAAAGAGTTACTTGATGGTCCTAAAATATTATCAAACCCATTGAATTTTAAATATTGATGACTACTACTAATAAATTTAGCACCTCTATTTGATATATTAATATCGGTAGTATTTGCTCCATTTTTTGCTACACCATTTAGCCCATTTGCACTACTATCTTTAACCTCTCCTCTATTTCCACTCCAACTACACTTATCAAAATGGTAATTTGATAGTAGTTCAGGCTCTATATCTTCACTATCATCATCTATAATTGTTCCAATAGCTTCACTTCTATTACTATCTAAAATAGCATTTTGAGGATTATGTAACTCTACTCTAAAAGTCTCATTATCTTCAACTTTGGTATCTCCATTAATAAGATAGTATATAGTTTTACTACTCTCTCCCTTTGCAAAATGGATTGAGCTAATAACTCTCCTATAATCCTCCCCCTCGAGAGCTGTAATATTATGAGGTTGAACCTGAACAGTTACACTATTATTTGGAGCAGGTATGTCGAGTTTGACTGTAAAATTTAATCGTTTTGTTCCACTATCTCCCTCCGTAATATTAGCATCTTCTATAGATACTTTAGGTTCTCGGTCATCATTTATAATTGTTCCAATAGCTCTACTTCTATTTATATCTAAAATAGCATTTTGAGGATTATGTAACTCTACACTAAAGGTTTCATTATCCTCTACTTTATAATCTCCATGTATAGTATAGGATATACTCTTTCTTATCTCTCCCTGATTAAAATTAATTGAACTACTATTTCTGGTATAATCCTCTCCCTCATTAGCCGTAATATTGTGAGGTTGAATCTGAACGGTTACACCCCCATTTGGTGCTGGTCTATCCAATATAATATTAAAAGTTAAATCTTTATCTCCAATATCCCCCTCCTCAATAGATACAGATTTTTCAATAGCAACAGTAATTCTATTATCATCATTTATAATTGTCCCTATAGCACTACTACTATCAACAATAGCATTGGTGGCATCTATTAATTTTAAAGCAAAGCTCTCATTATTCTCTACATCTGTATCACCTTTAACCTTTACAGTAATAGAGCCACTATTGGCATTTTTAGGAATTGAGACGGTTAAAGGATTATCCAATATATAATCATTATTGGCTATAGTATCTATATCTGTAATCTCATAATGTAGTAAAATATCTTTAGTAGCAGGTCTATTTAGAGTAATAGGAAACACTAAATTGGTAATACCACTATCTCCTTCAACTACAGAGCTATTACCGTTAAGTTTAATTATCGGATTATCGATTGCCATCTGTGTACCATTACATGAAAGCCCCTCTATATCTCCATTTGAGTTAGTAATTGCAGCTGGGGTCAATTCACCTGTTTGGAGATTAACCATATAGAGTTTTTTTCCATTAAGCTCATATCTCCCCTCATCTTCAATATATAGATTTCCATCACTGGCAAATGCCAACCCCTCTGCATCTGCTAAGTTTTGTAGAGTTGTTATATATGTTGTAGCTCCTGTTTCAAGATTTAATTTATACATTTTAGGTTTTTTGTGGTCATAGTTATAATCATCAATAGCATAAGCCACACCGTTAATAGGATTAATAGCTAAGCTGGATAAATCTGTATTAGTATTTTTGGGATAACCATCTAATGGAAGCCAATTATTATTAGGGTCAAAAGCATATAGTTTGGAGTTATTCTCTCCACTAATAACATAGAGTATTTCCCTATTTAAAGTAGGATTAAAATAGAACTCTGCTCCATCAACTGTCCCACTAATAATATTATCTACTATTTTTGTTGTTGTGCCTGTATCTACATCTATACTATATAGGTCACTGGGTCCATAGTTATCACTTGTAGCTTTAAAGGCATAAAATTTATTATTACTTGCTCTATATGCTGAACCCTCTCCATTAAAGTTCGTTGATATATTTACAGTTAAAGCTGTAGGTAAACATCCTCCATTTGGGTTCATAGTAACTTTATAGAGTTTATCACTATTATCTGTTAAGGCATAACAGGTGGCTGTATTTGAACTATTATTATCTCCTCCACTATATTCAATATGTAGTAGAGGTGCTATGGTATGCCCCCCATCATAAGATTCAGCAACTCTTTTACCTGAACCAGATATGATAAAACTCATAGCATTACCACAATGCCAACCATCTCTATTGATAATCTCTTGAACAATATCTTTTAAATTGGGTGTTCTCTGATTAACTCCCTCTTGATGTATCCTATTCCAAGCAGGAGGTGACCATGTTATAGAAGATGTAGTTTTTGCTCTATGGCTTATGTCGTAATGAGAGTTAGAGAAGCTATTTGCACTATCTGTTGCCTCTCCATGAATGATGAGGTTGGTAGCTTCCGAACTCTTCTCATCTACGCTAAATTGTATATAGGCATTAGTAATAGTGGCATTTTTAGGGATACTTATATTTTGAAATCTTATACCTATTATCTGCTGTTTACTTCCATCTTTTGTCAATTCTAAATCGGAACTATTTCGATAGATGCTTCCATTATTGACTTTCTCTTCAGCATCATCACTACTATTAGATACTCTAACCTCTATTGTTTGTGAATAAGTAAAGCTCAATATAAGAGAGATTATAAATAAAAATTTAATTATTTTCAATATTAAATCCTTTTATTAAAATAAAATTAATTTTATCCAAATAGAACTAATAAAATCTTTAAATTATATTTTATAAAGTTTTTTATTGATTATTTTAATTTTAAATTAAGTTTTTATACCACTCTTTACTACTCTTATCTGTTATCTTGGAGAGTAGTTTGGCTTTAACTTTGGGGGGAATATCAAGTTTTAGAATATCATTTAAGTATAGAGATTTCTCCTCTCTTCTATTAGCCTCTATGACTACAACCCATTCGCCTTTAAGATTTATAGTTTTAAATATATTTAAAATCTCTTTTGCGGTTCCTCTATAGTATCTCTGAAACTTCTTAGTTAGCTCTTTGGCTACGAATAGCTCCCTATCTTTATCTATGGAGTTTATCTCTGTAATAAGTTTTTCTATTCTATGTGGGGCTTCATATAGAACTATATCAGTTTGACTATTCATAACCTGAATGAGTTCAGAGGTTCTACTACTACCCTTATGTGGAAGAAAACCCCAAAATAGAAATTTACCGCTCTTAAATCCTGAAGAGGCATAGGCAGTAGTAACTGCACTGGCCCCTGCCAATACATCGTAATCTATATTGTGCTTTTGAGCATACTCTACTAAGAGTTGTCCCGGGTCTGAGATAGTTGGCATTCCTGCGTCACTTACATAGACTACTCTCTCTTTCTCTAAGATAGAGCCTATCTCTCTCAATCTATCTCTTCCGTTATGTTCATGAAAAGATAGAAAGGGAGAGTTGGGCATAGTAAACTCAAATCTCTCTTCCAGAATCTTTAAGAGTTTTTTTGTCTCTCGTGTATCTTCACATAGAAAGAGAGTAGCTTTTTCAAACTCTCTTAAGGCACGAATTGTAATATCTTCTGGATTTCCAATAGGAGTGGGGATAAATAGTATCACCTATTTAAGATTATATTTCTTCTTAAATCTATCAACTCTCCCGGTTGCATCTACAATTTTTTCAGAACCGGTAAAGAATGGGTGACACTCATTACAGATATCTATTGTCATCTTCTTTCTATTACTTCTAATAGTAAATCTGTTTCCACATGCACATGTGACATCACAATCCATATATTCAGGGTGAATACCTTTTCTCATATTTTTACCTTTTAACTTTTGAAAAATTTGGAACGAATTATATCTAAAAAAGTTTAAGTTTTAATATCCTATCTACTCTTCTACTCACCTCATCAACTCCCAATATTGCCATAATCTCATCTAAACCGGAACCGGTCATAGCACCCAGTAGAGCAACTCTTAAAGGTTGTCCTATCTTTCCAAAACCTATATTATTCTCCGATACAAATTTCTCTAACACCTTATGGTAATCAGCCGGAGTATCTAAAGGCATATCCCAACCTTTAAGCAGAGTTATAAATCTCTGCAATATCTCTCTCCCCTCTCCTTTAAAGGCTCTCTTTAACGCCTTTCTATCATACTCTTCTGGAGCTTTTAAAATTAAATTTATCTGATTTGCCAACTCTATTAGAGTTTTACCTCTCTCCTTTGTAGCATTTAAGATGAGGTCTAATCTATTGTGATTTTCTATATCTACCCCATACTCTTTTAATAGAGTTGCCAATTTACTATTTGGCATATTTTTAATATAGTGGCTATTTAACCATAATAGCTTATCTAAATTGTAGCTTGATGCACTTCTATTTATATCTTTGGGATTAAATAGCTCTATCATCTCATCTATACTAAATATCTCTTTATCTCCATAACTCCAGCCAAGTCGAACCAGAAAGTTTAATAGTGCCTCTGGCAAATATCCCATCTTTTTATACTCCATAACATCGGTAGCCCCATCTCTCTTAGACAACTTTTTACCCTTTTCATTATTTATCATGGCTACATGGTAGAAGTTGGGTATCTTAAATCCCAATGCTCTATATATAACTATCTGTTTTGGAGTATTATATAGATGGTCATCTCCTCTAATTACATCTGTGACCCCCATTAGTGCATCATCAATGGCAACAACAAAATTGTATGTAGGTGTGCCATCACTCCTTGCGATAATAAAATCATCTACTTCAGTTGAAGCGATAGATATATCTCCCTTTATCCCATCATAAAATTTAATATACCCCTCTTGAGGTGCTTTTATACGAATTACAGGTTTTATCCCCTCTGGTGGAGTTCCTTTAAAATCTCTATATCTTCCATCATATCTTGCCCTCTCACCTCTTGCCATCTGCTCTGCCCTTAAACTATCTAACTCCTCTTTGGTCATATAGCATTTATAGGCCTTATTCTCTTTTAATAGTTGCTCTATATATCTTTTATATATATCAAATCTTTGAGATTGAAAAATGGCATCTCCATCATAACTCATACCAACCCAATTAAATGCCTCTAAGATAGCATCTACCGCCTCATTTGAGTTCCTTGAAAGGTCTGTATCCTCTATCCTGAGTAGAAATTTTCCTCCATTTTTTTTAGCCCAAAGCCATGAGAATAGAGCTGTTCTCAATCCTCCAATATGTAAATATCCTGTTGGAGATGGTGCAAAACGAGTTGTTATCATCTGTTAATCCTTATATTGTATTGTAAAAATTATAGCCTAAGAGCGATTATATAT
>JALWZK010000323.1 GCA_027002665.1 Campylobacteraceae bacterium
GTATTAAATGCTTATAATGATGGATTAGAGAATATCTATAGTTTTATTGGAGTTCAAAGCGGATATAGTAATTATGATAATATAGATGCTCCTACTATCGGTTTAACTTATGGTAAACAGAATACAGAGTGGAGAACCGCAATCAACTATAATTATTCAAATAGCTCAAATAATATTTTTCACAGTCTTATTATTCAAGTCGATAGAGGAGTTTTAACTGAAATATTTAGAGATTATCCATTTAAACCATATATAGGGTTTTCACTTGGGGTAATGCAACATAAAAAAGGCTCATTGAATGATAAAGGTTACCTTTTTGGAGGCAATATAGGTATAAATTATGTTGTAAATAACTCCCTTGATATAGATTTGGGATATAAATATATGGATACAAGTAAACTTAAAAAAATTGATGATAGGGGAGATTTTATGCTCTCTCTACACTACTATTTTGAATAGATAAGAGATTATATTGATATAGGTCATTTTTATCAATATGAAATTTCTCTATAATTTTGAACCTTACAATCATTAAAAGAAAGGAGGAAAGATGAGTTTTGCAAGCTCAATAGAGTTATTGAGATTTCATAATGTAGCATATACAATATATGCACTAATGATTATATCAATAATTGCATGGTTCGGTTATAATTTAACTCGTAAAGAGAAGGTTCCATCTAAGATAAGAATACCTTTTTATGGCTATATCGCTTTTTTAGTAATGGGAGGTGTTGGACATCATATCTTCACCTATAATACAATCCCATGGGTAGAAGAGGATATGAAGAGAGATGAGATTAAACCTGACCAAGCCTTTAAGTTTGAGGTGAAAGACCATAAATGGATTGGTTTACCCAAGCTTCCTATTCAAGTAAAGTGTGGTCAAACAATTAGATTTACAATAGATAGTAAAGATTTAATTTACGGTTTTGGTCTTTTTAGAAAAGATGGAACCTTAGCAATGCAGATGCAGGTAAATCCGGGAACAGATGTAAATAATATCTTGAGAACAAATGATATTGTATGGACATTCCGTCACAATGGTATGTTTGATATGACATCGACAGAGTATTCGGGTCCGGCTCAATATAGTGAAGATGGAAAAAGAGACCTAATGAAAGTAGAAAACTTTTTAGAAGTTACTGGTTGTAATGATGGAGGTAAAAAATGAGTTTTGTAAAGACACTTATAAATGGAACAAACTTTGACCATAAGAGTTTAAATGCACTACAAAAAGTGACACTTCGTGCCGTTGTTATGAGTTTTCTATTTTTTGGTTTATTGACTACCGAGGGTATGATTATGAGAATGGTTGTGACGGGTCATGCAAATCCACTTCCCGAAATGTTTTCACACCCTGCACACTACTTCTCTATTATGACTGTTCACCCAATTGTTGGTATATTTGGTTCAACTTATCAGTTGGTGTTTGCTGCTTTTATGTTTCTGGTGCCCTTTTTGACAAAGAAACCGCTCTATAGTGTTAAATTGGCAAACGCAGTATGGTTACTTATTACAATAGGAACAGCCTTAGCATGGATAGCAGCGTTTGTATGGCACTATGCACCACTATATACACTCTATTGGCCTCTTCCTGCGGATACAAAACAGTTTCAAGTTATAGGTGGTATTGTATTTGTCATAGGTATTATTCTAATTATGATTGGAACTTTAGGGTTTATCTATAATATCTATGCTACAATCTTCCAGAGAGTTGGTGTCCATAAGAATAAAACAACTAAGGAGCTTCTAATTTCAGGTTTTGGTATAGATGGTATGTTAAATCTGTGGAATAAACTTACAGGAAAACCACCATACTCCAAAGAACCTGCATTATCACTTCCGGTTGTAGCAATCTTTAGAGGAACTGTTGATACATTCTTAGATGCGCTCGTAATTCTTGGTGCTGGTATTTTAATCTTAATATATTTACTATTTGATGCTGGTGGACATCCATTAGATGTAACAGCAATAAATGCACTTTTATATAAAAACTTCTTCTGGTGGGGACTTGACCTTGTTGCTGACGGTTTGGTCTTAATCTATGTTGCTGGTTCATGGTATCTACTTGCTACACTCATTACAGGACAGAAGCTCTTTATGGAGAATGTTGCAAGAGCGGCATTGATGTTGGAGCTTTTAGTCTCCTGGATGGTATGGTCGCATCACCTACTGGGTGACCAAGGGCAACCGGAGATGATGAAACTTATCTCAGGAGAGATGGTAACAGCATTTGAGCTTCTAACTCAAGGTTTAGCACTATTTATTACACTTGTAACTTTATGGAAAGCAAGACCACTAAAAATGACACCTCCATTGGCATATCTACTTGGTGGACTTGTTGGATTTGGACTTGCAGTTCCAGCAGCTATTATTCAAGCTGATATGGGTATGAATAGAATTTTACATAATACACAATGGATTAGTTTTGCTCATTTCCATATTGCACTTATTGTAGGACTCTATATGACACTCTATAGTGCTTTATATGTGCTTTGGCCAATCGTTACAAATAACACTAAACTATTTAGTAGTAAACTTACATGGGTACACTACTGGTTATATCTTATAGGTGGTGTTGGTATGGGAGCATTTGCCGGTATGGCAGGACTTGACGGTATGCTTAGACGACATCTATATATTAATGGAGAGTTTAATACTCTGATGATTTTGGCCGCTATATGTGGAACAATGATATTGGTCGCTTGGGCTGTATTTCTATTCAATATTGTTATGTCAATAGGTATAAAGGGTCTTATTGGTATCTTCTTACCAGCTGAAGATAAAACTGCCTCTTATGGTATAGAGCCTGAAACAGTAGCTGAAGAGCATAAAGCGTAATTATAATTGGGCATACATAAACTATTTTATGTATGCTTAAAAAAAGGGAAATGGTTTGATACATTTAAAGAGAGTTGCAAAAGAGATAAAATATGTTGGTTTGTATGATTTAATTTTACAAGATATTCAAAAAATTAAAGGTAAGACAAGAGTTACTGAAGATGAAATCATAGAAACCATAAAACAACACCCTCAAATATTAGAGGATTATAAAC
>JALWZK010000324.1 GCA_027002665.1 Campylobacteraceae bacterium
GCAAGGTGAAAGGTGGATGCCAACTGATATACTCAGTGAGGTTGTATCGCTTTTGTCGTCGCAACTTAACCACATCTACATAAATATAATACTCTAATTTAGAGTTATCTATAATGATAGTATTATATCCAAACTTATCAACGAAAGTTCTATTTCGTTTTAGTGCATTTAAATCTCTCATTGTCCAAAATAGAATATCATCTTGTCTTGCTAATTTACCTCTAATAGGATATTTTCTAATATAGTTTGGAATATAATCGAACTGATTAAGCTTAAAAAGCTTATTATCAATAGTTTTAAATTCAAAATTTTGAATATAACTATAATTCATTCCGATATTATCTTTTTTATATAAAGCTATAATTATTGGAAATGAAATTCCTTTTGAGGTCTCTTTAAAGGTTTTACTATCAATGATAGTCCCATCTATTAATCTATATCTATTTGCAAATTGTTTTAGAAGATTAAAATTTGCTCTTTTAATTAAATATGAAAGAGGGTGTAATACACAGATAATATCAGCTTTAAGTTTTGCGTATGATAATAAAAAGCTCATTCCGTAATCTCTGGTCTTTATATCATCATCAATCTCAATTTTATTCTCTTTAATACTATTTCTAATTATAGAAGTTGTATCATTATATGGTGGATTGCCTACGATAATAAGTTTTTTATCCTCTCTAATACCAAACATATCTCTTGAAATATCTTTAAGAGCATTTTTGTTAAATATATCTATATTTGGTAAACTATTTTTAGTCACTTGATAAGCATATACATCTATATCATTAGCTATTTTCTGAATTTGATTATCTATTTTAATATCAAAAAAATTTCCATATCCACAAGAACTATCTAAAACAACAGTTTCACTATTTAAAAAAGGTTTAATTTTATTCCACACATTATAAATATAACTCTTTGGTGTATAAAATGCACCAAGATTAATTTTCTCTTTATGATTTAAATGAATTTGGTCTGTTCTCATATTTTTCTATTTGTGGACTACCTCTCGCTACAGAGCCAAAGGTTTCTCAATTAGTTTCTAAGTAAAGAGCTTTTGAGTTTAATCTCAACAAGAGAGATAAAAAACTATAATAGAACTAATTAATTAGATGGAAGATGTAAAATTACATCATTCCACCCATACCTCCCATGCCACCCATATCAGGCATTGCAGGTGTAGATTTCTCCTCTTTTATATCTGAAACTGTAGCTTCAGTTGTAAGAAGTAAGCTGGATACAGAAGTTGCATTTAAAAGGGCAATTCTTGCCACTTTGAGTGGGTCAATAATTCCTGCCTCTAACATATCCACAAATTCACCATTAGATGCGTTAAATCCTAAGTTTTCATTATCACTATTCATTACCTTGTCTAATACAACTCCAGCATCATAACCCGCATTTGTTGCTATCTGTTTCATAGGAGCAGATATAGCTCTTAGGATAATATCGGCACCAATTCGCTCATCATCTTTTAAATCCAGATGAACTTTTGCTCCTGCCTTAATAAGTCCTACTCCACCACCAATAATAATACCCTCATCAACTGCGGCTTTTGTAGCACTTAAGGCATCATCTACTCTATCCTTTTTCTCTTTCATTTCTGTTTCAGTAGCCGCACCAACTTTAATTACAGCTACACCACCACTAAGTTTCGCCAATCTCTCTTGAAGTTTCTCTCTATCATAGTCACTTGTTGTAACTTTGATTTGAGCCTTAATCTCATTTATTCTCGCCTCAACAGCTTCAGGACTACCTTTTCCACCAACAATAACGGTGTTATCCTTATCTATAACAACTTTTGAACACTCTCCAAGCTCTGCAAGAGTTGCCTTATCAATGGATAATCCAAGCTCATCTGTAATTAGCGTAGCACCTGTTAAAATTGCAATATCATTTAGCATAGCCTTTTTTCTATCACCAAATCCCGGTGCTTTAACTGCGGTGACATGTAGCACACCTTTTAGTTTATTTAGAACTAAAGCGGCTAAGGCTTCACCCTCTACATCATCAGCAATAATTAATAGAGGTTTTCCACTCTGTTGCACCTTCTCTAATAGAGGAATTAAATCTTTTAAAGATGAAATCTTAGCATCAGTTACAAGAAGTAGAGGGTTACTCAATTCACAGGTCATCTTTTCAGAGTTTGTTACAAAATATGGAGATAGATAACCTCTATCGAACTGCATACCCTCAACAACCTCTAAATCATCATTTATACCTTTAGCCTCTTCGACGGTAATTACACCATCTTTGCCAACTCTCTCCATAGCTTCAGCGATTAAATCTCCAATCTTTTCATCTGAGTTTGCAGAGATTGTGGCAACTTGAGCTATCTCTTTCTTATCTTTGACCTCTTTACTAATAGCCTTTAACTCTTCAATAATGGCACCACAAGCCTTATCCATACCTCTCTTTACTTCAATTGGGTTGGCACCAGCTGTAATATTTCTCAATCCCTCTTTAAAGATAGCATGAGCTAAGATAGTAGCAGTTGTTGTTCCATCCCCTGCCTCATCAGCAGTATTTGATGCTACCTCTTTTACCAACTGTGCACCCATATTCTCTAAGTTGTCACTAAGTTCTATCTCTCTTGCTACTGAAACACCATCTTTAGTAATATGAGGCGCACCATAACTCTTTTGAATAAGCACATTTCTACCTCTTGGTCCCATAGTAACTTTTACTGCATCAGCCAGTTTAGTTACACCTCTAAATAGTCCACTTCTTGCATCATCTGAAAAAAATATCTCTTTTGCCATTATTTCATCACTCCTAAAATATCACCTGTATTCATAATTAAATACTCAGTCCCATCGATTGTAATCTCTGTCCCACTATATTTTTGGAACACTACGGTATCGCCTTCATTAATTCCCGATTTTGTAGCATCTGTTCCCAAGCGAATAACTTTACCCTCTAACGGTTTCTCTTTTGCAGAGTCTGGGATAATAATTCCAGATGCAGTTGTATTTGTTTGCTCTTCTCTAAGAATAAGAACACGATTACCTAATGGCTGAAATGACATTTAGT
>JALWZK010000325.1 GCA_027002665.1 Campylobacteraceae bacterium
ATATAAATCCATCTATCCATGAACATATTATGTTTTTTCTATTATTAGGGAGAAACCATAAAAGTAGCATTCAGAAACTTTTTTAACCACTTTGGCTATTTAGAGTTAGACCAAGCAATAGAGGCATTCTCTATATTTGGTGGAGTTGAAGAGTATATGGAGTTAGACCTATTTTGTGATATAGAGACTATAATCCGTTTCCATTTTATAAATAACTATATGAGTCTAAAATCTCTAATTAATCCAATCTATCTTTTAACTGAACCGTATAGAGCCATATTAATAGCTATAGCAAGAGGTGATGGAAGATTATCAAATATATTTAGAAAAGCGAGAGTTGGTAGCACTCTTGGATTAGAGGTTTTAAGAGAATTAGAAGAATTAGGTATTATTAAATTTGAACTCTCAAGAGAAGAGCCTCTTAAAAAATATCCAAATCAAAAGTTAGAGAAGTCTCTCCGTTCATATAAGATAGAGTCTAAAGTCCGTTTTATATATCCATTTTATCGCTTTTGGTTTGGTTTTGTAGAGCCATATAGTGGAGATTTATCTCAAAATAACTCAGAAAGATTTTTTAAAAATTTTGAAAAGGAGTTTTCTCGTCTAAATAGTTTGGTCTTTGAACAGTTATCAAATGAGCTTCTAAATATTTACTTTGATAATGGATTAAAATCTATGGGGAGTTATTGGGACAAAAATAGTGAATTTGATATATTAGCCAAAACGGAAGATAATAGAATAATATTGGGAGAGTGCAAATATAAAAATAGAAAAATATGTAAAAGTGAACTATCTAAACTCAAATTAAAGGCGAGAGAGTCAAATATAGATGTAAATATATACGCACTCTTTTCCAAAAATGGATTTTCTAATGAACTTCTAAATAGTAACACTCATAACTTACTCCTATTTGAGTTAAAAGATTTTAGTAAATTGCTATATTAATTATGTTATATTATTATATAATCTGAGAAAGGATAATATAAGAATGGATGCTAAAAAGATAAGTAAATTTTGTCGGCCATTTAGAGTTGTATTGGGAATTTTATTGATAGGGTATGGAATTGTTAGCCATAACCACTGGTTCTATCTTGGGATAATTCCTCTAATTGCAGGGATTATTAACTTCTGTCCACTATGTGGAATTACAAAACAGTGTAATCTAATTGGAAAGAAGTAGAGATATTAACTCTTCTGTCTCTCCAAATTCTTAAACTCTTGGATAAATCTATATAGAGATAGAGAAAGTTGAAATATTAAAATTCCAACTAAATCTGCATATACATCATATATAGATGAACTTCTATATATTAGATAACTCTGAACAAACTCAATAAATATCCCAAATAGAAGTAGTGCTATCATATTTCTCAATCTATGTGATATTGTCGATGATGCACGATTTAGCAGATATGAGAGTGTAAAAAATGCTGTAAAGTGTTTTACCTTATCAGCATTATCGACATATATATCAATATGGTCATTAGGGACAATAGCAAGTATAAAAACAGCAAATGCTGTTATACAAAATAGTATTTTATAATCTCTTGTTGTTAAATTTATCATGATTGGTTATCTCTAACTAAGATTTCTAAAACTCTACTTATAGTTCTAACTCCGAATCCACTTGCACCGTGAGGGTTTTCTCCCCAAACATGCTCTACAAATGCAGGACCCGCTATATCTATATGAACCCATTTATCTCTATTCTCTCTATCTATAAACTCTTCTAAGAATAGTCCAGCTGTAACCGCTCCACCATAACGGCTATTTGATATATTACATATATCCGCCACTTCACTCTTAAGAGTTTTTCTTAAATACCTATTGAAATCGAGCTTTGTGACAAATTCACCTGCCATATTGGCACCCTCTACTACCATATCTTTGAGTCTGCTACTCTCTCCCATTATTGCAGCAGTGTATTGTCCAACTCCAACAACACTTGCACCTGTTAAAGTTGCTAAGTCAAAAATATAGTCTGCCTTAACCTCCTGTTGTGCATAACAGAGTGTATCTGCGAGGACCAATCTCCCCTCTGCATCTGTATTTCTAACCTCAATAGATTTGCCACTCTTAGCAACCAATACATCACCCGGCTTATATGCATCTCCCCCTATCATATTTTCAACTGCTCCAATAAATCCATGAACCTCTATAGGTAAATTCATCTCAGATACACTCTTCATAATTCCAAGAACTGCACTTGCTCCACTCTTATCCAACTTCATAGTTACCATAGAGTCTGATGGTTTTAGACTAAGTCCACCACTATCATAAGTTAGCCCTTTTCCAATAAGTGAGACCGTAGCAATAGGGTTTTTTGGTCTATGTGCAAGATGTATTACTCGCGGTTTATGTCGTGATGCTCTACCTACAGATAGAAGAGCATTCATATTCTCTCTTTTTATATCTCTGGGTTTTAAGATATTACACTCTAATCCATTTTTTTTCGCTAACTTCTTAGCAATATTTGCCAATATCTTAGGATAACAATCATCTGGTGTAGTGTTTACTATATCTCGTGTAAAATTGGTCGCCTTGGCTACTATTTTAGCCTGTTTTATAGCAGAGTTAAACTCTTTTAAGTTTCTATTCCCTATGGAAATTATAATATTTTTAATATTTAATTTACTCTGTTTACTCTTATATCTATTAAAACTATAACTGCCTAAGATAAATCCCTCTACCATAGCTCGAATAGTGGTTGAAGACTCTAATACTATCTTTAAACTCTTATACTTAGTAGCTATTAAGCTTCTAATTGCTGTTGCCACCGCTGTGCGAATTGGCATAGGCTCAATAGCTTCAACTCCAACATACAATCTATTTTTCTCTGCTAAGAGGATAACCTCATCTTGTTCACCTTTAAAATTAACTTTTTCTAATATCTCTCTATCTTTTATAGATATAGTTTGAAAATCTCTATTGACAATTAAAATTATCTCTAAATCAGCCTCTATATTATCTATAGGCTCTCTGGTTAATTTAAAATCCATATTCTTCCTTATTTTTTTGTGGATTATACACTTC
>JALWZK010000326.1 GCA_027002665.1 Campylobacteraceae bacterium
GCTATATTGAGCTGAAGCTATTTCACTATGCTTAGATGCTAAATCGTCCATCTCAATAAGTAAAAATATTAAAGAAATTTCTATTAAAAATATTATAATCTGCATTTAAAATTCTTAATTTGGGATATATTAATTATAGCAGATTACACTTAAATATTAAGATTATTTTAAGTTTTTATCTATCACTAATTGAACTCACTATCTCTAAGGCTCTCTTTTTAGCCTCTTCTATATTATCATCTATGACCAAAGCTACTGCCAATCTCCTTCCAATATGTGACTCCGGTTTACCAAAAATCCTTACAAATGAGTTTTTAGAGAATGCAGAGTTTGGAACCTCTATTTTAGGATTTTTAGACTCACTCTTAGCCTTATATGCTCCACTTGCACCTGCTCCATAGAGTGTAAAATCTAAAGGTAGCCCTAAGACTGCTCTAATATGTAGTGCAAATTCACTTTGAGATTGAGTTATAAGTGTTACCATTCCTGTATCGTGTGGTCGTGGGCTAAGTTCTGAGAAATATACCTCATCATCTTTGATAAAAAATTCAACTCCAAATATTCCTCTTCCACCTAAGCCATCTGTCACCTTTTTTGCAATCTCCTTAGCCTTCTCTAACGCCTCTTGACTCATATTCATCGGTTGCCAAGATAAGATATAGTCTCCATCTCTCTGAAGGTGACCTATTGGCTCACAAAATATGGTCTCGTTCTCTGTTCGTGTGGTTAATAGTGTAATCTCATAATCAAAAGATATAAACTCCTCTACTATAAGCTCACTAGCATCTCCTCTAGCCTCTTTTGCTATCTCCCAAGATTTTTCTATATCTTCACTGCTTCTAACAATACTCTGCCCATGCCCTGAACTACTCATTACAGGCTTAATAACTGCTGGAAGACCAATCTCATTGACAGCCTCTCTTAACTCATCTAAGCTCTTTACAAATCTATATCCACTCGTCTTTACACCAAGCTCTTCAGAGGCAAAAATTCGTATATTTTTTCTATTCATAGTCTTATTGACAGCTTCAGCATTTGGAATTACATGAAATCCCCTCCTTTCAGCCTCAAATAGTGCCTCAATAGATATGGCTTCAACCTCTGGTAAGATATATGTAGGCTTCTCCTTTTCGATAACCTCAATAACCTCATCTCTATCTAACATATTGATAACATAAGCCCTATTTGAGACCAAATGGGCAGGAGCATTTTTATACTTATCAACAGCAATTACCTCAATTCCCAATCTTTGAGCTTCAATAGCTACCTCTTTACCAAGCTCACCTGAACCGAGTAACATTATCTTAATAGACTCTTTCTGTAGTGGAGTAGTAAATAACATCTGTAACCTTTATATAAAAATTTGGGATATTGTATCGAATTAGATTAAAAAGTAGTAAAACCACTTAAAAAAGTGGTCTATTTATATTATAGTCTTGCTTCGTATCTTCTAAGCATATATAGCTTTTTAAGAATTTTCTTACGGGTAGCAATCTTCTCTTTCTTTCTTCTCTCTGTTGGTGGCTCATAGTGTTGTCTTGCTCTGGCTTCTGTAACGATTAAATTTCTATCGCACTGTCTTTTAAATCTTCTATAAGCTTCATCAAATGACTCTTTAGGACCAACTTTTATTCCCGGCATTCTCTTCACCTCCTCTCTTATCAAAAATTTTCTATAAAAATCTATAGAAGTGATAAAATGGATAAAATTATATCTAAAAAATATTATGATTAGGTGATTTGTGATAGAATTTGTTTTATTAAAAATAAAATATTTATATTTCAAGAGAGTTAGAATGCAACCACTATATAAATCATGTTATGAAATGGATAAGAGATGTTATAATGAGTATCTTCTAACTGAAGATATATTAATGGAACACGCCTCTATGGGCATGGAGAGATATATAAGAGAGAATTTTAAGAAGGGAAGTTCTGTCTTAATTGTTGCTGGAGTTGGAAATAATGGAGCTGACGGCATAGTCTTAGCTAGGCTCTTAGAGAGTGACTATAGAGTCTCTCTATATATTCCTTATGGAGTAAAATCTCCTATGGCAAAACTTCAACTATCACGAGTTAAGAGATTAAATGTAGGTATTATAGATGAGGTTAGAGATGCAGATATTATCGTAGATGCAATATTTGGAGCAGGACTTAGTAGAGAGTTAGATGAAAAGACAAGAAGGCTTATTGTTAAGTTGGAGGAGTTAAATGGATTTAAGATAGCGTGTGATGTTCCAACAGGTATCGATATTGATGGGAATCCACTACCTATGGCATTTATCGCCAATGTTACCATTACTATGGGGGCATTAAAAGAGTCACTCTATTCCGATATGGCAAAAGATTTTGTAGGAGAGATAATCCGTATAGACTTGGGTGTAAGCCACAAGAGATATATAGATGGATTTCATACTGATTTATATCTCTTAGAGCAGAGTGATATGAGACTTCCCCATAGAAATTTCTCTAAAAAGACACATAAAGGGAGTTTTGGACATCTATCTGTAGTTGTAGGAGAGAAAGAGGGGGCAGGTATAATGTCTGCCTCTTCAGCTTTAAGATTTGGAGCTGGACTTGTTACGGTTGTTGGATGTTTATTCAATACAACACTACCTATATATATTATGAATGGTTTAACTCTCCCTGAAAAAACTACTGCAGTAGCTTTTGGAATGGGATTTGGATATGATTTTGAGGAGGAGATAGTTGATGAGATAATAGAGAGTGATTTACCAATAGTTCTGGATGCAGATATATTTAGTTCGGAGCGAATCTTAGAGTTTCTGGAGAATCGAAATAGAGAGATAGTTCTAACTCCACACCCAAGGGAATTTGTAAGCTTATGGAATATGAGTATAGATGAGCCAATTAATATATCTATCTTACAGGCTAACCGTTTTAATAAAGTTAGGGAGTTCTGCTCTCTATTTCCAAATGTTACCCTACTACTGAAGGGAGCTAATATGATTATTGGCAAAAATGATAGACTATTTGTAAACCCTTATGGAACTTCTAAACTCAGTAAAGGTGGGAGTGGAGATGTGCTTACGGGAATTATAGGCTCACTCCTATCACAAGGTTGGAGTGGATTGGACTCTGCAATCTCTGCATCTCTAACTTTAACAACTGCTTCAAATCTATATAGTGGAGCAGACTACTCTATGCTTCCGACTGATATAATAGAAAATTTAACCAAAATTACGCAATTAGATAATAATTAGGAGATAGAGATTGAAAATATTTAATACCAACGATAGAGAGTTCAATACTCAATTTAGTGAGCTTTTAAAAAGAGGTGCTATGGATATTGATGAGGTGAGTATCACAGTTAAAAATCTATTAGATGAGATTAGAGAGAGTGGAGATAGTGCATTAAAAGCTCATATAGGTAGATTTGATAGATGGACTCCTACGGATAGTAGTGATTTAATGGTATCTGTTGAGGCAATGGAGAGAGCATATAGAGATTTAGATAGCCCTTTGAGAGATGCACTACATCTGGCTTATGATAGAATAGAGAGCTACCATCAAAAACTTATGCCCAAATCTTGGATTGATTTTGAAGATAATGGAACTATATTGGGGCAGAAGGTAACTCCAGTCGATAGAGCAGGACTATATATTCCCGGTGGAAAAGCCTCCTATCCCAGCTCTCTACTTATGAATGCAATTCCCGCTACTGTTGCGGGTGTTAAAGATATTATTGTATGTAGTCCAGCCCCAGATAATGAGTTAAATCGACTATTTCTCTCAGCTTGTTATCTATGTGGAGTTAAAAAACTATTTAAAGTTGGTGGAGCTTCTGCTATTGGGGCTATGGCTTATGGAACAGAGACTATTCCTAAAGTTGATGTTATTACAGGACCTGGAAATATATTTGTAGCAACAGCTAAAAAGTTAGTCTATGGTGAAGTTAATATTGATATGATAGCAGGTCCCAGCGAAATTGGAATATTGGCAGATAGTTCTGCAAGAGCCGATTATATAGCTATGGATTTACTATCACAAGCAGAGCATGATGAGATGGCAAGTTCTATCTTAATTACAACAGATGAAAACTTAGTTAGAGAAGTTTCTATAAAAGTAGAAGAGTTTTTAACCACTTTACCAAGAGAGAGAATAGCAAGAGCATCTATTGAGAATAGAGGTGCTATTATTTTAACTGATAGTATGGATAGAGCTATATCCCTTATGAATCAGATAGCACCGGAACACTTGGAGATAGTTACCCAAAATCCTATGGAGCTACTTCCAGAGATAAGACATGCAGGAGCTATATTCTTAGGAGAATATACACCAGAGCCAATTGGTGACTATATAGCTGGACCTAATCATACTCTACCTACAGGTGGAACAGCAAAATTCTATTCGCCTCTTAGTGTAGATAATTTTCTAAAGAAATCCTCAATTATCTCTATGAGCAGACAAGGTATAGAGGAGATTGGAAGAGAGTGTGCAATGATAGCAGATATGGAGGGATTAACTGCACATAAAAACTCAGTTACAATAAGATTGGATTGACTACTCAAATAGATTTTTAATTTTAGTTGAGAACTCCCTATCGAATAGATAGGCGATAAATAGTCCACTATATACTCCATAACTTCTATTAAATAGTGGACTATCTTCTGATACTGCCCCATTTAAATCGTAATATCTTATAAATGCTCCTGCCCAGACTCTATTGAACTTTTTAGATATGCCGATAGATGTCTTATACCCCATATATCCAGCCTCTGCTCTATATTGAGATCTATCTTTTGTTGCAAAACGGCTCTCTACACCATAGATATAGTTTTGAAATCTACTATCTGCCCATACCCCTCCAGTTTGAAGTTGGAAGAGATACCCATTTAAAAAGTTATAATCTATTGCAAATCGTGGATCACACTTATAACCTCTATATCTCATCTCCTTAAAATTTGTAGATACAACTGCACGAATTGGGAAATCTAACTTTAGAGTTAATCCATCTTTTTTATATAGCTCATATATAATAGCAGGTCCTATCTCTCCAGCAATATCGAGGTCACTCATTCCCTCTCTTGCTCCTGAACTGTGAACAGGTAGCGAACCACTCATACTCAACCTTAAACTAACTCTATCCATACTAAATAGTCTCTGTTTTAATCCATCTTTATCAATATCCATTGTTTTACTATGGTAATCTATATATGGGAATGGTAAAATGGTATTATTTGTATGGTTAGAGCCTATATAGTCTGGATAAGTGATACTCCCAATACCTATACCCAAATCTAATGTGGAGCTATATAAAGATGATATTATCATTATAATAGTTATAAATTTTTTTTTCATACTTTATTATATCTCTTTATCTTTAATATCTATATTTAATCTGATATTTTTTTTGTAAATTAAATAGTGTCGGAGTGAATTTAATTAATATTTAAGTGAACCATAGTTATAATTTGGTGTTGATATAGATTATTATGGAGAAAGATATTTGGCTCGGAAGATTCGACTTTTTATTAAAAATGTAGCTCAACATATCATTTTAAAAAGTATTGATAATATGTTTAGAGATGAGTTAGATTATATCCTTTTCCTATCTATGATAAGAGATATAAAGGGTAGAATAGATATAGCGATACACTCTTATGTGTTAATGCCAAACTATTTAGAGTTTATAGCCACTCCTTCAGATGAGACAACTATATCTAAGTTTATGCAATCTCTTGGACGACGATATGTGGGATACTATAATAAAAAGTATAACAGAAGAGGAACTCTATGGGAGGGGAGATATAAATCATCTCTTGTTGAAGATAGTTTCATCTTTGATGTTATGAGATATATTGAGTTGAGACCTATGAGAGAGGGATTGGTAAAAGATGCCTCTCTATATAGATATAGTAGTATCCGTAGTAATCTATTAAACGAAAAAGATAAGATAGTAACTCCCCATAGAGTATATAGAGATTTAGGTTATAGAGATGAAGATAGAATAAAACGGTATTCTCAAATTTTCTACTTGGAGACAAATAGAGAGCAATTTATAGTAAGTTGTTTAGAAAAACAGCTTATTACAGGTAGCAAATCATTCGTTTTAAAATTAGAAAGATTGATAGGTATAACTCTCAGAGAGAGGCAGAGAGGACGACCGAGAAAAAAATTAGAACAAGGAAGAAAAAGTATGTATAAAAAATTGGTAGTCTTGGATAAAAAGAGACATAGTGACTTAAAAGTTAAACCTATGAGAGATTTAAATTTTGCAAGAGGAAACTCATTTATTCCCCTTCTTGCAACTGAAGTGGCTCTAATTGGTTCAACCTTTCCGATTGTTTTTACAGATAATGAAAATCCATCATTAGTCGCTTTAGTATCTCTTGGTGGAGAGAGTTTGGCAATTAACCATGAGGGGAAATGGATTACAAACTATATTCCAGCTTTCATTAGAAGATACCCTTTCGCAATTGCACAGACAGAAGATAATCCTCAACAGAAAGTTATCTTAATAGATGAGGAGTCCGATTTAGTATCAACCATAGAAGGGAATGAGTTATTCTTGGAAGATGGAACTCAGAGCGATACACTAAAAAATGCTATTAATTTTTTAACAAATTATGAGAATCAATTTACCATTACTAAAAATGTGGCTAAGGTTATTAGGGATAGTGGTATCTTGGAAGAGAGAGAGATAGCAGTTGGTGAAGGTGATGAGAAGCAGGTCCTAGTAAATGGATTTAAGATTATAGATAGAGAGAAGTTAAATAGTTTAAGTGATGATATATTGGCAGATTGGGTTAGAAAAGGTATTATTACTCTAATTGATGCCCATATTAAATCTTTGGAAAATATTAATACCCTCTTTGAGTTAGCCCAACAGAGACAGAGTTAAAATTAATCTTATAGGAGCAAACCGTTAATGGCAAATATGCAATTACCTCATCAGAGAAGAGAAACAGGAGAGTTAAGAAAGGCTCTATTTAAAGCTAAAATAGCATTTTTTATGGCAGGTTTCTTTAGTCTATTTATAAATCTTTTAATGTTAGTTCCTGCACTATATATGTTGCAACTCTATGGGAGGGTTGTAACGAGTAGAAGTGAAGAGACTCTCTATATGCTTACAGGCTTAGTTATTGTCCTCTTTATAACCTTAGCCCTCTTAGAGATGGTTCGCTCAAGAATACTTGTCCGAATTGGAAATAAGATGGATAAGATATTAAATCAGAGGGTTTTTGATGCCCTATTTAAATTGGCAGAGAAATATCCCGGAAAGGCTTCAGCTTCGGCACTATCAGATTTAACACAGATTAGACAATTTATGACAGGTAATGGACTATTTGCCTTTTTTGATGCTCCATGGATGCCGATATATATTGCACTTCTATTCTATTTCCATGAAGATTACGGATATTTTGCAATTTTTGCGGCAATTGTCTTAATAATTATTACGATTATTAATAACTACTCTACAAAAAGTAAATTGGATGAAGCAAATAGACATAACTCATCATCTATGATGTTTGTAAATACAAATCTTAGAAATGCTGAAGTTATCCACGCTATGGGTATGAAAGATAATATTAGAAATATCTGGCAAAATAAACACTATAGTTTCTTAAGAGCTCAAAGTGAAGCAAGTGCTCATGCTGGAGTATGGGCAAATATCTCTAAAATTACCAGAATGATGTTTCAATCTCTAATGTTGGGATTGGGGGGATATCTGGTTATTCAAAATGAGGTTGGTGCTGGTATGATGATAGCAGGTTCTATTGTTATGGGTAGAGCATTAGCCCCACTCGATTTAATGGTAAATACTTGGAAACAGTTTAGTAGTGCAAGAACATCTTATAAGAGATTAAATGCTCTCTTAAATGATTTTCCAAAAGAGAAGGAGTATATGGAGCTTCCACCACCAACGGGCGAACTTCTATTGGAGCAGGTTGTAGTAGTCCCTCCAAATAGTAAGATCCCATCTCTTAGAGGTATCTCAATGCAGATTAATAAGGGAGATGTTGTTGGAGTTATTGGACCCAGTGCAGCTGGAAAATCATCTCTTGCAAGAGCCATACTTGGTGTCTGGCCACTTCAAAATGGAAAAGTTAGACTTGACGGAGCTGATATATCCCAATGGGATAAGGTAGCCCTCGGGAAATATATAGGCTATCTCCCGCAAGATATAGAGCTGTTTGATGGAACTGTGAGTCAAAATATAGCTCGGTTCAATAAGATTGACCCTAAGAGCGTTGTCAAAGCCGCACAGATGGCAGGTGTTCACGATATGATATTGAGATTACCCGATGGATATGATACAAAAATAGGTGTTGGGGGTTCAACTCTATCCGGTGGACAGAGACAGAGAATAGGAATAGCAAGAGCAATATATGGGGACCCCGTGCTGGTTGTCTTAGATGAGCCAAATTCAAATCTTGACGAGGCTGGGGAGGCTGGACTACTTCAAGCAATTAACTATTTAAAACAGATAAAAAGCACCGTTATCTTAATTACACATAGAGCAAATATACTCCAAGTTACAAATAAGATAGCCGTTTTAAAGGGTGGACTATTGGAGATGTATGGAGCCACTAATGCTGTCTTAGCAAAATTAAGAGCAAATAATGCACCTAAACCTAAGCCGACTCCAACCAAGGGACCTGTTATGTCTAAACCAACACTTAGCAAACCAAGTAGTTAAGGATTTTTGATGAATGGACAAGATAACCGTATGCCATCAGATAATACAACACCGGCAATTATTTTTGGATTGATAGTTGTTATTACTGTATTTGGATTTATTGGTGGTTGGATGTATTATGCTCCACTCGCTTCCACTTCTGTGGCAGTTGGACAGGTAGTAGCAGGTGGAGTTAAACAGAAAGTGCAACACTTAGATGGTGGAAGTATAAAGAAAATCTATGTTAAAGATGGAGATGTTGTAAAAAGGGGTGATATATTAATAGAGTTAGATGATATTCAGATAAAGGAGAATTTAAACATTCTAAACTCCCAATATCAAACTGCTCTCGCTACATATGCAAGATTAAAAGCTCAAAGAGATAATCTGAGTTCAATAGATTTTCCAAAGGGAATTAAAAGGAGTATAATTGAAAATCAGATAAATATATTTAATATTAGTAAAAAATCTCTCAGAGATGAGGATTTAATTACTAAAAGAAGGATATTACAGATTAAAAAACAGATAGTTAGTTTAAAAGCTCTAATTAATAGTAATAAGAAGAGGTTGAGAGCAATCTCTAAGCAGAAAGAGGAGCAGGAGATTCTATTTGCTCAACAACTTGTAGATAAGCTTAAAATTCAAGAGTTGGAGAGAGAAGCAAATAGAATAGAGGGGGATATTGCAAGTAAAATAGCCGATATTGCAAGACTTAGAGAGCAGATTAATGAGTTAGAAACTCAGAAGCTTTTAAGAAAAAAGAAGTTTAAAGAGGATATCTTAGATAAATTGGTTAAAACTAAATCTCAAATAGAGGATTTAAAATCAAAAATTATTGCGACTGAGGATAAATTAAAAAGAACTAAAATTAAAGCTCCTATTGCTGGAACAATCGTGGGACTTAAATTCCATACCATAGGTGAAGTTATAAGAAGAGGTGAGGATATTTTAGAGATAGTTCCAAAAGACTCTAAACTACTGATTGTTGCAAAAGTAAAAACAACCGATATAGATAAGGTTAAGGTTGGACTCTTAGCACAGGTTATGTTCCCTGCTTTTAATATGAGAAAGATACGATTTATAGAGGGTAGGGTAATTAGTGTATCTGCTGATAGCTTTATAGACAAGGCTACCCATAGACCATACTATGAAGCAAAAATAGAGGTCACAAAAGAGGGATTAGATGAGCTAAAAAAACATAATTATACATTAGTTGCAGGAATGCCAGCTACTGTAATGATACAACTTGGAACGCGAACAACACTTGAGTATATACTTAAACCATTTCAAAATATGTTAATTCGAGGATTTAATGAAGAGTAAAATTATATTTTTAACCCTATTTTTATGGTGTAGCTATAGTAGTGCAGAGATTTTAACTATATCGGAAGCCTATAATC
>JALWZK010000327.1 GCA_027002665.1 Campylobacteraceae bacterium
CCTCTATATCTCTACTATTCAGATATTTTGTAGCCTCTCTTATCCTATCTATCGTAAATCTATCAGATAGAATAAAGGTATATCTATTGGTTAGAAATTTGGTTAAATCTATTCTATCTCTCCCATGGAGTGAAAAGTAATCAACCTCACTCTCACTTATCATTAATTTCTCTAAGAGATAATCTTTTGATGAGGTGTTATTAACTATTTTAACCATATCTTTTGGCAACTTCTTAGCAATTAATATACCTGCACTAAAAAAGAGGGGTGAGCCGGTGACTACATATAGAATATTCTCTCTTCTATAATTCTCTAAGATATACTCTTTGGCATCTCTAAAGTTTAACTTTAAAAGATTTTCTCTCTCCTCTTTAAAGTTCTTATCAGATACTACTCTGTCAAATCTATCTATATCTATTGATGAGAGATTACTAAAATTATAATCTCCCATTCCATTTCCTATAATAGTTAGCACTTTATATCTCTATTATTATCTTCGTATTCCACCTCTTTGAGACTGTTTTAGCATCTCCTGCATATGTTTCATTCCCCCCTTTTTAGATAGCTGTTTTGCCATCTTACTTGCATTTTTAAACTGTTTCAGCACTCTATTTACCTGCATTTGAGACAATCCTGCTCCCTTAGCCAATCTCCGTTTTCTGGAGTTGTTAAGTAGTTCAGGATTCTCTCTCTCTTTTTTTGTCATTGAGTTTATCATCGCCTTTATCATCTTAATTTCTGAAGAGTTTTCCAAATCCATATCACCAATCTGTTTTGCTACACCACTCATTCCGGGTATCATACTTATAATAGATTTCATACTCCCCAGCTTCTTCATCGACTCCATCTGCTCCAAGAAGTCATTAAAGTTAAATTTACCCTTTTTGATTTTTGAAGTTAGCTGTTTTGCCTTCTTCTCATCAATAATATTTGCTGTTTTCTCTGCCAGAGATTCAAGGTCACCCTCTCCCATCAGTCTTGATGTAATTCTATCTGGAATAAATGGCTCAAGGTCTTGCATCTTCTCACCAGCACCTATAAAACGGAGAGGAACTCCAACCTGATGGGCAATTCCCAAAGCTATACCCCCCTTGGAATCTCCATCATACTTAGTTAAAATAACACCTGTAATCCCTATCTTATCTTTGAAAGTTTGAGCAGTTCTTACAGCGTCCATTCCTGTCATTGCATCGGCTACATAGAAGAGTTCATCTGGATTAGCTACCCTCTTAATATCGGCCAACTCCTCCATTAACTCATTATCAATAGCGAGTCGTCCCGCTGTATCTATTAGGACTACATCATAAAGCTCTTTTTCTGCTATATCTAATGCCCTTTTAACAATTTTTTGAGGAGTTGAGTTCTCATCTGCTACAAGGGGAACGCCAATCTTCTCCGTTATCTGTCTCAACTGTTCAACTGCAGCTAATCTCTGTAGGTCACCTGCTACAACCATAACCTTTTTTCGCTTCTGCTCCTTTAGAAAATATGCTATTTTACCTGTAGTCGTTGTTTTTCCTGAACCTTGAAGACCTATCATTAAAACGACAGTTGGAGGTTTAGAGGCAAATACAAATCCTTGATTTCCCTTTGCAGTTAAGATTTTTTCTACATTTTTTTGTAGAGAGCGTAAAAAGTTCTCTTTACCAATCCCCTTCTCCTTAGTCTCCTTCTCTACAATCGTTAAAAGCTCTTTTACCACTTTATAGTGAACATCTGCTTTCAGAAGTGATTTTTTAAGTTCAGTAAGTGCCTTTTTAAGTGCTTTTGTATCATCATAAAATCGAATTTTATCTATAGCACTTTTAAAACTACTTGTCAATGTATCAAACATATATATTCCTCTTACTATTTTATTAAATTGGATTATATCCAATTAAGAGTAAAAATTCTAAATATTAGATAGTATCTCTCTTCGGCACATTTTTACATCTTTTCTACTCAAAACCTCCTTTAATCTGCTCTTCATAATAAAATATCCATCTTTATCTATTAGAATATTCTCTATCTTAATATTATTAAAGTCATTAGATGTAAATTTATAGAAAAAAGTGCTAATAGTTCTATTTTTATCCATTGATATAGCCATATAGTTATATTTAATACCGTCTGTATAGTTTGGGTGAATTAGATAATTTTGAATGGTAATACCATGAATTTTATTTTGTAAATTGAGAAAACAGCCATAATATGCGACACTATCCTCTCTATTATATAGTTTTTGTAAATCTGCTATGGTATAGCTCTCCCCCTTTGTGTCCATTATCTTGGCATCTTTAGAGAACATTCTTGGAATATAGCTCCATCTAATAACCGGTATTAAAAAGTTTTGGATATTTTGAAGCTCTATCTCTTTTTTCATCTCCTCCTCTCTTTTTCTCTCTTCCTCTTTAATTCTCTCTGCATCTGCCATTTGGGCATTTTTAATCAATCTATTTGCACTATACATCAATCTATAATACTCTATCCCAGTTAGGTTTAAAGCTCTACTTAAATTATTCAAAGGATTATCTTTAGTATCCAATATCTTTAGATATTTCATTGCCTCTTTAATATTATTATTTCTGATAGCTTGTGAAAATCTTTTATATAGTGATGTCTCTTTTAATGCCAATGTTAAAATTAATCCTCTATCATAACTTGTAAAGCGATTTATTAATTGACTATTTAATCCATTTAATGCATCTATTATATACTCATCAGATAGGTGTCGAAAGTTATTAATCTCCTGTCTTATTGTCATATTGGTTGATTTAAATTTATAATTAATGATATCCTCTACTCTTGGGTCATCAATTGAAAATATATATTTGAAATTTGGAATACCTTTTATGGTTTCAACTGTAGATAGAGTTGTTCTATATTTTGGTTTTAAAATAATATATCCTAACTCCTTCCTTTTTAAATCTTTTTGTGGGACAATAAGTTTTATCTTAATAGATTTGGTCTTAGTGGTAAATTCCCGACTCTTAGTGCCATCAAGGTCTCTCTTTTCAAAAGCACTCTCTATACT
>JALWZK010000328.1 GCA_027002665.1 Campylobacteraceae bacterium
GGAAAACAGAGTTTAGAGGGCTACATAAAAAAGATGATATTTTAAGACCATCTAAGAGACAGCAGGAGGATTTTGGTATTGATACTATTTCAGATATATATCCCGAATACTATATCTTAAGAATAAACCAATTTAATGATATTGCAAAAGATAGCCTTGATGAGTGGATATATTTTCTAAAAAATGAGGAGATAAAGAGCGACTTTAAGGCAAAAGGACTAAGCGAAGCTAAAGAGACACTTGATATTATGAAACTTGATGATAAGGCAAGAGCTATCTATAAAAGAAAAGAAGAAAATAAGATGTATAGAGCCTCTCTTTTATATACAGCCAAACTTAAAGGGATAGAAGAGGGAATAAAAAAGGGAATAAAAAAAGGAGTAGAAAAGGGTAAAAGAGAGGGAGAGAAGCAAAAGGCTATTGAGATTGCTAAAAATCTTCTATTGGCAAATATGGATATAGAGTTTATCTCTAAAACAACAGGTCTGAATATTGAAGAGATAGAGAAATTAAGAGATTTATAGTATTTTATTTAAGGATAAAAAAGGCAAACTATGAGAGTTACAAAATATTCTGCAAATGGAAATGATTTTATACTATTTATAGATAACAAAAAGAGAGATAGGAGAGAGTTGGCAAAAAAGTTATGTCATAGACAGAACGGTATTGGTGCTGACGGTATGGTCGTGCTTGTGCCACATGAGGATTACGATTTTGAGTGGGAGTTCTATAACTCCGATGGGAGTCTCGCAAATATGTGTGGAAATGCATCTCGTGCCGTAGCCCATTTTGCACATGAAAAGGGTATCTCAAAAGATGGAAAGGCTGAATTTTTAACAGGTGCAGGGGTTATTAGGGCAACTATCAATGGTCTATATGTAGTGACTGATATGCTTCCACCAAAAATTATTAATACCGATATAGAGGAGTATGGAGAGAATTGGTGGCTTATAGATACAGGAGTGCCTCATCTTGTAGCAGTTAGAGAGAATATTGAGAATTTTGATATAGAGAGAGCCAGAGAGTTAAGAGAGAAGTATGATTGTAATGTGAATATATGTAAACCTCAAAAGGATACTCTATTTGTAAGAACCTATGAGAGAGGCGTAGAGAATGAGACCTTAGCGTGTGGAACGGGAATGGTTGCATCATTTGTTAGATGCCATAAAGAGGGACTTTTAGATGATATGGTAAAGGTATTTCCTCGCTCTGGTGATGAGCTATATATTAGTTTGGAGAATGGAGTTTATAGATTTGGTGGGAAGGTCACACAAACATTTGTAGCCGAAACAGTGGATTAATATGTTAAAATTACAGAACATTTTAAATTAAAAGGACAAATATGCGAATATTTATACTATTTGTGATGTTGAGTAGTTCACTACTTTTTAGTAGGACCTTAGTAACCGTTAATGGACATAAAATTGATGACTCTATTATTCCAAGAGGTTATGAGAAGCTTGATGAGACTGCAAGAGCAAATCTTATGGAACATCTAATTAAAGAGGAGTTAATTCATGCAGAACTTTTAAAGAGTCCTTTAGTCAATAATCCAGAGTTTAAAAGAGCATTTGAAAAACAGAAAAAAATTGCTCAAAGAGAGTATAAACGGGTCTCTGGCAAAAACTTAACAAAAGCACAGATTAGAAATATTAAAGGCTCTATTGCACTTATGTTATATCAACAGAGAGAGTTTCAAAAGACAAAAGTTAGCGACCAAGAGGTAAAAGATTTTTACTATAGTAATCAAGATAAGTTTAAATATCCAAACTCAATTGAGATAGCAAATATTATTGTTAAAACAAAAAAGGAAGCTAAAAATATTATAGCCAGATTAAAAAAAGCCCACAACTTAGATAAAGAGTTTATAAAAATAGCAAGAGAGCATAGACAAAATGGATATATGGGTTGGTTTGGAGAGGGAATGGCACCTGCTAATCTATTCAATATCGCATATAGAGCAAAACCCAAGACACTAATTACAAAACCTATTAAGACTAAGTATGGGTATCATGTTGTATATCTTCTAAATAAGAAACATGCTGGAAAACTATCTTATAAAGAGGCAAAAGAGAGAATAAGATTTATGCTCAAGAGAAAAAAGGTAATTGAAGCATTGCAAAATAAGATAGATAATCTCTATGCAAATGCGGAGATTGTATATTAAAAGCCTAAGATTTAGGCTTTTTTTCCACCCTTTCCACAATAATCTATCTTATATAGTCCAATAAGGGCATCAGATATTTTATATTTATGTGAGGCTATATCATCTATTGTAAGAAAATCCATAGCCGACTTTCTATATACAATAACTTCACCTTTACAATCTTGTTGTAAAATTCTCTCAATAGAGTGTTTAATAAAGTTACTTGCCATTAATCTATCAAAAACCGTTGGATTTCCACCTCTTTGGACATGCCCCAAGATAGTTATTTTTGTATCCATTTTAATATCATCTTTTAAAAAATTATAAATCTCTTGAGTCTTTTTTGTCCCCTCTGCCACTACTGCCAAGACATATCGTTTTCCATTATTGACATCTCGTTTAATCTCTTTTTTCTTAAACTCCAAATCGTAGGGCATCTCGGGAATTACACAAATCTCTGCACCTGAAGTTATGGCAGATACTAAAGCTAAATATCCAGATTCTCTCCCCATAGTCTCAATAACAAAAGCTCTCTTAAAAGACGAAGCTGTATCTCTGATTGAATCTATTGAACTTCTAATCATATTTAGTGCTGTATCGACACCAAGACAATATTCTGTTCCATATATATCATTATCAATAGTAGCCGGTATTCCTATAAATTTAACTCCAAATTCATTATAGAATATATCCATAGCTCTAAATGAGCCATCTCCACCCAAGACTATTATCTTATCTATACCTAAGTTTTTTAAATTATTATATGCTATTTCTCTATATTTATATTTAAAGAATCTTTTAGAACGGGAACTTCCGATAACTGTTCCACCAAGATGGATAATTCCACTCACATGGCTTAAATT
>JALWZK010000329.1 GCA_027002665.1 Campylobacteraceae bacterium
AAAAATTATAGCCTTAAAAGTTAATAATGGCTCACGAAGAAAAGATATATATCTATTTAAAGGCAAAAGCTATGATGCAACTAGTTTTATTATAAATTTTGAAGATAAATCTCTTAAAGAGACAAATATTCCAATCTTTAATATAATAGATAATGGAGATAAGTTAGAAATTAAGACAGATTTTAATTTAACAACTCTATCTATGGATACAAGAAAAGAGCAAAATCTATCTAAAGGAGTTAATCATTTTGAGAAGAGAAGACTATATAGATTTAATCAAAACATGATAGTCTTAAGAGAAGTTTATGATAAGGCAAAATTAGAGTATGTATCTCACTCTCTAAAGACAAAGTCAACACTACCAGAGATGGCAACATTTAGAGTATCGGTTGGAGATAAGAGTAAGATAGTTAATCTATTTAGTTATAGTGGAGAGGAGGGAGAAGTTAAGAGATTAAATTTTGGAGACATAAAAGTAAATATTAGTTTAGGTGCAAAAGTTATTAATCTTCCATTTTCACTAAAATTGATAGATTTTCAACTAGAGAGATACCCAGGGTCTATGAGTCCATCATCTTATGCTAGTGAAGTAGAGTTAACAGATAGAGAAAAAGGAATAGAAAATATGCCATACAAAATATATATGAACCATGTACTTGACCATAGAAATTATCGTTTCTTTCAATCATCTTACGATAGAGATGAAAAAGGTACAATCTTATCTGTAAATCATGACCCAGGGACTCTTCCTACATACTTAGGTTATATTATATTAGCTCTTGGAATGTTATGGAATATTTTTGCTAAAAAGAGTCGTTTTCAAAAACTATTAGCTCGTGCTAAAAAACTCCAAAATACAACTCTAGCAATACTTATTTTAGGAGCATTACCTCTATACTCTTCTAATTTAGAGTTAGATAATAATAACTCTAAAATAGTAAAATCTATAGATAATAGTGTTATAGACAAGTTTGCAAGACTATCTGTTCAAGATAGAAGAGGGAGAATGAAACCAATAGATACATTAGCTCATGAAGTTGTAGCAAAACTTTCAGGAAAGACAACTATATATGAGGTATCTCCAACAGCTCTGTTTTTAGGAATGACTATAAATCCACGCTTCTATCAACATATTCCTATGATTAAAATATCTCATACAAGAGTAGCAAAAGAGTTAGGCTTACCAAAAGATACAAAGTATGCAAAATTTTCAGACTTTTTTACACCAAAAGGAGAGTATAAATTAGCAAAAGAGGTTTCAATTTCTGCAAGAAAAAAACCACTAGATAAAAATAAGTATGATACAGAGCTTATTAAGATTGATGAGAGATTAAATGTAGCATATATGGTTTATACAGGTAGTCTGCTTCAGATATATCCTATTCCACATGATAAAAATAGTAAATGGGTAACTCCACAAAAGGCTATAGAGGGCTTTCCTAAAGAGCTATCTACTGTTATTCGTCAAATGACCTCATATCTATTTCAAGGTATAGATGATGGAGTAAAAACTAATGATTGGTCACATGCAAAACAGGCTATAGATATGATAGGACTATATCAGAAAAAGTTTGGCTCAAAAGTTATACCATCAAAAGAGCATATAGATATGGAGATTTGGTATAATAAAATAGGGCTTCTATCTAAAATAGTACCGATATATCTCTTAGTTGGTATTTTTCTACTAATCTTCTCTTTTATAAATGTTTTAAAACCTAAGTTTTCTCTAAAGTGGATTATGAAAATTGCGTGGAGTGTTACTATTATTGGATTTATACTACATGTTATAGGAATGGGTATGAGATGGTATATTTCAGGTCATGCCCCATGGTCAAATGCTTATGAGTCTATTGTATTTATTGCTGGTGCTACCATTGTGGCAGGTCTATTTTTTGCTAAAAATTCACCATTTACTCTAGCAGGAACAACTCTCCTTGCAGGGATTACAATGGCTGTAGCTCACATGAATTTTGTAAATCCAGAGATTACAAATTTAGTTCCTGTCTTAAAATCATATTGGCTAATGATACATGTAGCTACCATTATATCAGGAGATGGATTTTTAGGTCTTGGTTCAATTTTATCATTTTTAGTATTGATTTTATTTATTATAAGAGGGAAAAATAAGAAGATAGACCTCTCTATTAAAGAGTTAAGCTCTATATCTGAGATGAGTTTAATAGTTGGACTATTTCTACTAACTGTTGGAAACTTTTTAGGTGGAGTCTGGGCGAATGAGAGCTGGGGTAGATATTGGGGTTGGGATAGTAAAGAGACTTGGGCTGCTGTTACTATCTTGATATATGCTTCTGTATTACATCTAAGATTTATCCCAAAACTTAATAATCTATTTGTATTTAATGTAGCTTCTCTTTGGGCATATAGTAGTGTTATAATGACATATTTTGGTGTGAACTATTATCTATCTGGACTCCACTCTTACGCAGCAGGAGAACCTATACCAATTCCAAATTGGGTATATTATTTTATAGCTACTCTAGCACTAGTTACACTACTAGCTTATAGAAATAGAAAACTATCAAATAGGATTGAATAGTGGACATAAATCATATTATAGAAGATTTAGAAAAGATAGAAAAAGAACGAAAAGATATAGGTAGGAGTGTTACTATATTTGGGGGTTCAAGATTTAAAGAGGACTCCTTTTATTATAGAAAAGCTAAAGAGTTAGGTAAAAAGATTGCAGATTTAGGATATAGCGTAATTACAGGTGGCTCTAGTGGAGTTATGGAGGGTGCAAATAGTGGTGCTATTACCTCATCTAGTGGAAAATCTATAGGTATTCATATGGAGTATCTTCCAACCGAAGAGAGACCCAATATATATGTAGATAAAAAATTAGAGTTTCACTACTTCTTTACTAGAAAAATAGCTCTAATTGACTATTCAGATGCCTATATAATAATGCCAGGTGGATTTGGTACATTAGATGAGTTTTTTGAGGTATTAAATTTAGTGAGGACTAAAAATCATAAACCATCTCCCATT
>JALWZK010000330.1 GCA_027002665.1 Campylobacteraceae bacterium
TACTATAATATTCTATATTTTATTATAGAGGATTTTTTGTATTGAAAAAAATTATATTGTTAATAACACTTCTCTCAATAACTACATTAAGTGCAGTAGATTATACAAAGAGAAAGAGTGTTAAGAGATTTATAAACATGATGCACTATAGATATGGCTTTAAGACAAAAACCTTAGAGAAGTGGTTTAAAAATGTGCGTAAAAATAGTTATATTAGAAGATTGAGACAAGGATTATACTGCTATGGTGGTAGGTGTGATTCAATGGGAAGTTGGGATAGATACTCATATCAATTTCTAAAGAGAGTTGGGGGTGGTGTATATTTTATGCATAAGTTTCGCCACACTCTGAAAAAAGCATATAGAAAATATGGTGTTGAACCCGAATATATTGTAGCCATTATTGGAATAGAGAGTGAATATGGAGTTATGAGGGGAGACTATTTTGTATTCGACCGTTTAGTTCATCTATCTTTTGATAAAAATGATAGAAGAGCAAAATTCTATAGAAAACAGCTTATAGCACTCTTGAGACTCTCTGCGAGAGAGAAGGTAAATCCTAAAAAGATAAGAGGTTCATCATCTGGTGCTATCGGCTTAGCCCAATTCATTCCTACTACATATAAGAGATTTGCAGTCGATTTCAATCGAGATGGAAAAAAACAGATGAATAATGTATATGATGCTATTGGAAGTATAGCCTACTATCTTAAAAGACATGGGTGGAGAAAGGGGGAAGATGTAGCGGTAAGAGTTAGATATAAAGGATTAAGATTTAATAAGCTTCCAACAGGTTATAAACATAAATATTATCGTAAAAATTTAGAAGGCATTGAACCAAGAGAAGAGTTTAATTATCATGGAATGGTTAGGTTAATTAAATTGGAGAGAAGCGGATATGATGAATTATGGTATGGTGGCAGAAATTTTTATGTCCTTACAAGATATAATCAAAGCTCCTACTATGCAATGGTCGTTCATCAATTGGCTCAAAAGATAAAAAAATCATATAAGAGAAGATATGGAAAGTTTTAGATTGAGCTATAGAGTAATACTATTACTATTAATTTTAACTTTAAATATATCTGCTGACTGTTCAAACTCCATTAAATTTTGGAGAAATAGGCTACTTCATAGTAGGAGCTTAGAGCAGTTTTTTATAGATAATTATAGTTGTCGAAGAGAGTTTTATAAATCACTCAATAGTGCAGAAAAGATATATTTTGATACAGTCCTATATCCCTACGGATTAACTAAGAGACAATATATAAATAGATGGCTATCTATAGCTTATGATGATAAGAGCTTTTTTAGAAAGTTTACACTCTTTAATAACTATTTTGCTACACATAAGGATAATATTACAATTCAACAATTAGAATGTTTTCAAAGACAGAGAGGGTTTAAAGAGCCTATAGAGAGAGATACCTTCTATAGTGAGCTGGAAAAAAGAGGTATGCTGAATGATGTATCGTATCTATATCCTCTAATTAGATGGAGTTATCAAAATAGTGGAATAGATATGGAGCTTAGTGGTAGAAGAGTAGAGGCTGGAGAGAAAACTTTTGGTATTATAAGGGGTAAGATAGGTAATAATGAGCAGTTTGCAAGATATATAGCCCTATTTGATAGAGAGTATAGTGAGGTGGCAACAGAGTTATCGAGACAAACTACAATATCCCAAATAGATGCCTATAAACTCTTAGTAATATTGACATATCTTGAGTCGAGAGGGAATATATTTGCAATATCACCAACGGGAGCTTTTGGTGCATTACAACTTACCATGCACTACTATATGATGTATGGAGAGCCAAATAATCCATTCAATCCTAAATCGAGCATTATAAAAGTTGCCAATAAATTTATATATTATAATAGAATAGGTAAAAGCTTAGATGCCTCTGTAGTCGCATATAAATCGGGAAATCTGAATAAGTGTCAAGATGAAATTAATACTACAGATGTAGATTGTAGATATTATAATGATTTTAAGAGATATATGTCTGGTATGCAAAATTTAACCCGCCACTCTGAAATCTCCAGATATTTAACAGGGAAAAGCTATATATCAAAAGAGTTAAACTCTTTAAAAAGGTATATAAATCCGAATGGACTTAAATACTACGAGCCATATCAATATGCAGTTTTAAAAGATGGTATATTTGAAGATAGAGCATTGAATAGTCTCTATATGAATGGGGAGTTTTTTAAATCTCTGGGAAAAATGAAGCGTTCAGATATATATTATCTCCAAGATAGATATGGAGTTAATAGAGTTGGTGTAGTATCAGATAAGAGAGTCTGCTATTAACTCCATCTATCCCTCCCTCAAATAGTTTATGATAGTAGATAAGCTCCACTAAACTTTTTAGACTTAAGATATTTTTTTGCCTCCCAAGGTGAACAGTTTACAATAACTCTATAGGCTGTTTTTCCTTTCGATTTAATATAGGTTGGAATAATTTTTACATTTTTCAGTTTATGCTTTTTCTTAAAAATCTTAGCGGACTTTTTATTAAAGAAAGATGCCAACTGCACTTTAAGATTTCTTTTTCTAACCTTAGATTTTTTAACTCTCTTTCGCTTTGGAGATGAGATAACTTTAATTTTAACTCTATCTACTCCCCTCTCTGTCAATCCAATCTTCTTTGCTGCACCATAAGATAGGTCAATATCTCTTGTTCTATAGAATGGACCTCTATCATTTATTCTAACAATAACAGATTTATGGGTTCTTAGGTTTGTAACCTTCAATTTTGTATTTAAAGCATAGGTTCTATGTGCGGCTGTCATACTATACATATTGTAGCGTTCACCAGATGCTGTCAATTTTTTATGAAACTGCTTTCCATACCAACTCGCCTTTCCATATTTAACCAATCCTACATTTACATAGTGAGGGTAGTATCTTATACCTCTATCTACATAAGCTAAGATATTAGCATCTTTAGCACCTAAGAATGTTAAACCTATTAATAACACTATAGAGGCTATGAT
>JALWZK010000331.1 GCA_027002665.1 Campylobacteraceae bacterium
CTATATCTCATATTTTATATCCTTGTTTCTAAATCCATAAAAATTAGAGCTACGAAACCCTCTCATAACTACCAACTAATAAAAATCATAATATAATTATCATAAATAAAATGGAGTCATTTAATAATGGATATATATCAATTAAGTAGTATAAAAGATAGTAAGAAGTTTCTCAAAAATTTAAATGTGCATGGTGCGGGTGTTACTATTATGGCAAAAAAGATGGAGCTTCTCTTTTTTTATATTAAAGACTTAAAGACTCCTGCTGCAAATATCTTAAAGCAAGATGCTCTAAGTATTGGAGCCGATTTGGCAGTTCCGTCTGGGGTAATCACCTTTGAAAAAGAGTATTATGACTGTCTGCTTATCGGAACTAAAAAACATATAGAGATACTATCCTATAAGGAATTGCCTCAACCCTTTGGTTTGAGAGATTTAGCACATAGTCTAAGAGATTTTTTAGATATAAAAGAGTTTCCAACAGAGATAATGGGTATAATTAATGCGAATGATGACAGTTTCTTTAAGGGGAGTAGATTTAAAGGGAGGAGTGCAATCTCCAAGATAGAGCAGATGATAAGAGATGGAGCTACAATTATAGATATTGGAGGGGTATCCAGCAGGCCGTATGCAAAAGTGGTTAGTAGTAGGGAGGAGTTAAAGAGGGTTAAACCAATTTGCGATGCAATTAAAAATAGAAAACTCTATCAAAAGGTATCTTTTAGTATAGATTCTCACTCTGTAAGCGTAGTGGAGTATGCTTTAAAGAGTGGATTTAATATAGTTAATGATATTACGGGTGGTGCTAATGATGAGATTATTAAATTGGCAATTAAATATGGAGCGAGATTGACTATTATGCACATGCAAGGAACTCCTCAAACTATGCAAGATAGTCCCACCTATAATGATGTTATGGTTGAAGTGAGCAATTTTTTCAAAGAGAGGATAGAGAAGGCTATATCTCTCGGTTTAAAAAGAGAGAATATAATCTTAGATGTCGGTATCGGTTTTGGAAAGAGTTTAGAGCATAACTTAATGCTTATTCAAAATATGAACCATTTTAGAAAATTCAGATGTCCAATATTGGTAGGTGCAAGTAGAAAATCTATGATAGATATGATAACTCCAACTCCGGTGGAGGATAGATTGGCAGGGACTATAGCCATTCATCTAAGAGCATTAGAGAATGGAGCTAATATTATTAGATGTCATGATGTAAAAGAGCATAAACAGGCAATAGCTGTCTGGAATAGATTGTCTGAGCCTATTTTACAAAAATAACATAAATGCAAACACCACAAATAGTATAAAGTGTAAAAATCCCTCCAACACATTTGTCTCCCCATCATTGAAGTTTACAATACTTATAATAAAAGTTAAGCCTAAGAGGAGTTCCTGTATCTGAGATAGTGCCAACTCTATATGTAATCCCGATAGTTTACTCACAATAATAACAGAGGGGATAGTTAAAAGAAGAGTGGCCAAGGAGGCACCCAATGCTATATTGATGACTGTCTGCATTCTATTTTGTAGTGCTGAACGAATCGCAACTATAAGTTCGGGAGACGCTGAGATAATAGCAACTCCAACAGCTCCGAGGGCTAAAGGGAGTCCCAACTCCTTGAGATTGTTATCCATAAAAACTGCTAAGATTTCAGATAAAAAGCCTATTAAGACAATATATGTAAATAGAAGTGTAGAGTGATACCAAGGATTTATATTATCTATATTATGCTCATTTTCTTCTGCTGTATGGTTACTCTTATATTCAAAAAAATATCTATGATTTTTTAACTGTATTCTTGTAAAAACTAAATAGAGAAGTATAAATATAACAACTATAAATATCATAAATATATCTTTATGCTCACTATCTATAAATTGGGGTAGTATCATAGATAATCCAATCGATACCAGAAGCATAGAGAGATATGAGTTGGAAGAATCAATATTATATGGCTGTTCACCAAATTTAATTCCACCAATAATCGCTGAAACCCCCAAAAGTCCATTTATATCCAACATAATGGCAGAATAGATTGTATCCCTTGCGAGAAAGGGGTTATGGGCATGTAACATCATAATAGCGATAATCATAACCTCTACCGTTACTGCACTCATGGTCAATATTAGCGTTCCATAGGGTTCGCCAAACTTATGAGCTAAAAGTTCTGCATGGTGAGCTACACTTATGGCAGAGTATATAATTACAGAGAATAAAATAATGAAACCGATTATATTTCCAATAAAGCTGTGAGATAATAGTTCTTCATATATAGTAAAAACTATTAGAGATATAATTGAGATAAATAGAGAATACTCTCTTAGTAGAGCTTTCATTTGATAAATCCTTAAACTGTAACTATTTATTAAATTGGATTATATCAAATTTAGCTCTAATATATTCTATAAACTTGCAACTGCTCTAAAATTAAACTGTTTAATAGGTCGTTTTTTAGAGTAGTATCTATTAAAAATAGCTATAGCATCTCTATATCTATTTTTTGCAGACTTTCTAATCCAATATCTTGCTAACTCTTGATTTTTTCTAATTCCTATACCATCTTTAAATGCCATACCGAGTTGAAACTGTGCGGGGGGATAGTCTTTAACCGCCGCTTTATGAAGATAGTAAAACGCTCTCTCTCTATTAATTGGTCTATTTATACCTCTCTGATACTCTATTGCTAAATCGTATAGAGCCTTAGGATTACCTCTCTTAGCATAATAAAAAATATCTTTTTTAATTATGCTCTTTTCTATATCTATGTGATAGATAACAGCTTTTGCATAAAGACTTGTACATATAAGAGATAACAAAATAATAATAATAAACTGTTTCATAATTTATTCCTTTAATTTAGTTGTATCAGGGATACAACTTAGGAATTATACTAAAAAAATAATTAATTTGTCAAGTAATTTTATAAATTAAGATTAAATTAAGTTTTAAGTTAATTTACCCCTTTTTGCATCTCATCATAGCCATATATAT
>JALWZK010000332.1 GCA_027002665.1 Campylobacteraceae bacterium
ATATAAATAGTGATGAAGAGGATGTGGCCACTATAGAGCCTGAAGTCTTTTCTGCAAAATCTGAAAAATACTCTTTTGCCCGTTCAAAAAGAATTTTAGCTACAAAGATATATAGATTTCATCAAAAAACCTTTTATGGTGGATGTGACTATGAGATAAAGGGTAAAAAGTTAGTGCCAATACATGAAACTTGTGGTTTTCACTATAGAAAAAATCGGAAGAGAGCAGATAGGATAGAGTGGGAGCATATTGTCCCCGCGTGGTATTTTGGACACAATTTAGCTTGTTGGAAGAGAGGAGGTAGAAAGGAGTGTAGAGATACCAATGCTAAGTTTAGACAGATGGAAGCCGATATGCACAATCTTGTTCCAGCTATTGGGGAGATAAATGGAGATAGAAGTAACTTTCCCTATGGAAATATTCGTGGTGAAAAGCGGGTTTATGGGAAGGTGGATATGGAGATAGATTCAAATCTAAGATTGGCTGAACCTAAAAAGAGTATATTGGGAGATATTGCGAGGGTTTATCTCTATATGCGAGATAGATATAATATGTATATAGACCCAGAACATGAGAAACTATTTATAAAGTGGAACAATCAGGACCCTGTAAGTAGATGGGAGAAGAAGAAAAATTTACTTGTAAAACAGATTCAAGGTGATAATAATGAGTATATTAGCAATTACAGAAAGATTACCAAGTTAAAACCAATCGATAAGAGTCAAGAGATTGGAGGAGAAGAGGATAGTAGCTTTAGCTCTGTTCAGAAGGAGTTAAGGGATAAATACTCATTCATATTTGAGCATCTATCAAAACCTGTAGCCACTATATTGTTAATTATTATGACACTATTTACCCTATATATGAGAAGGAAAAAGAGATAGTCTATGATGTATATTGGAGTGATGTCCGGCACAAGCTTAGATGCTATAGATGTAGCACTATGTGATATAGATGAAAATGGTTGCAGACTCATAGCCTCTCTCAGCTATCCATTCGATAGAGGGTTAAAAGAGGAGATATTAAATGTAATAGATGGAGAGACTACACTTAAACAGATAGGGAAGATTGATACCCATTTGGGTATAGAGTATTCAAAGGCTATTAACCTCTTATTAGAAGAGCAGAATCTAAATCCCAGAGAGATAAAAGCAATAGGTTTACATGGACAGACCGTTTGGCACGAACCGAGAGGAGAATTTCCCTTCTCTATGCAATTGGGAAATCCATCTCTGGTAGCTGTTAGATGTGGGATTAGTGTGGTATCCGATTTTAGACAGAAGGATATAGCAGTGGGAGGAGAGGGAGCGCCATTTGCTCCCGCATTTCATAGAGAGCTTTTTTCCCATATAGAGAAGTGTGCAGTTGTAAATATTGGTGGCATGGCAAATATTACCCTCTTTTTCCCCACAATAATAGGTTATGATTGTGGCTGTGGAAATGTGTTAATGGATTTATGGATAAATGAAGTAAAGGGGAAAAACTATGACCACAATGGAGAATGGGCAAAATCTGGAAAGGTCAATTTAAAACTATTAGATAGTATGTTAAATGATGACTATTTTAAATTAAAATATCCTAAAAGCACAGGTAGGGAATATTTTAATAAAGATTTTTTAATAAAGTATTTAAAACCATTTGATAAAATACCAGATAGAGATATACAGGCGACACTCTTAGAGCTTACTGTTAGAGTTATAGCAGATGAGATAAAAAAATTCGATATAGAGAATCTCTTAGTATCTGGTGGTGGAGCTAAGAATATATATCTATTGGAGAGGTTAAAATCAAATTTACCAGATGTAAATGTCGATACAACCGACAGTTATGGAGTAAGTTCAGATAGTATGGAAGCTATGATATTTGCATGGTTTGCCTATAAAAGATTAAAAAATGAAGCTATAGATTTAAAAACCGTAACAGGTGCAACAAAGAATACAATATTAGGTGGAATATATGCATCCAATTGAAAAGTGGGTAAATGAATTAGGATATAGAGAACATAGATTTGAGGTGGTAAGTGATGATGCGAGTTATAGAAAATATTATCGTCTAATCTTACCCAATAATAGAACATTTATAATTATGGACTCATCAATGCAGGTTGAGAGTATCTACCCCTTCATTGATGTATCGGTTCGTCTATTAAAGGCCAAGGTGCAGATACCGAGAGTCTATTCTCAAAATTTGGAGCAGGGCTATCTTCTATTGGAAGATTTGGGAGATACACATCTTATAGATATATTGAATGAGAACAGTTATAAACTACTATATATGAAATCTATACATGAGATACTTAAGATGCAGGAGGCAAATACTCATGGGTTAGAGCCTTATGATGAAGAGTTTTTAATGTATGAAATGAGGCTTATGCAGGAGTGGTATCTCGATAAGTATCTATGGATTACACTTGATGATAAGGAGCAGAGAGCCTTAGACGGTGTCTTGGAGCTTATTAAAGATGAGGTTCTATCTCAACCACAGGGATATTTTGTCCATCGTGATTTTCACTCAAGAAATATTATGTTCGCCGGAAGGGGTAAAGTATCTGTTATCGATTATCAAGATGCAAGAGTTGGAGCTATCACTTATGATTTAGCCTCTCTACTTAAAGATGTATATGTTAGATTTGATAGGGAGAAGATTTTAGAGCTTGTATTGGAGTTTAAAATATTAAAAGGTGGATTAAATCACATATCTGATGAGCAGTTTATTAGATGGTTTGATTTTACAGCCCTTCAGAGACATATTAAAATCTTAGGCATCTTTGCAAGGCTTAAACTTAGGGATAATAAACCGAACTATATTAATGATATTCCAATGACTCTAAAATATATAAGGGAGACAATATCTATCTATGATGAGTTAAAACCATTAAATATTATTTTTGATAAGATATTTTAAAAGTATGGATTCTAATATATGAAAAAACTACTCCTACTCCTACTTCCCCTTATCCTATTTGCACAAAAGCATACACTTCTACTTCTAAAA
>JALWZK010000333.1 GCA_027002665.1 Campylobacteraceae bacterium
GTATAGTTATGGCTCTATTTAAAAAGAGTATGCCACTATTGCATATACTGTTTTTTTTAATAGTGGGAGTGGTATATAGTATTGGATTTATCTATTTCTACTCTATACCACCCTTTTAAAATATGTTAAAATATAGACAAAAAGGTATAAATTGGATAAAATTCTTCCATCATATAGTGACCCTCTATTTAGTATCTTAATAATTACAATACTTATATTAATAGGTGCCCTTGGATCATACTATCTCAGTAACTATAAGAAAGAGAAGGAGAGAAAGAATTTAAAAAAATTTTTGGGAACTATCAGTGTGGATAACTCCACATTGGATATTAATAAGTTACCATTTGAAACATCATTAATATCACCCCTATCTGTGGTTGCCAAGAGTTTTACCAGCAGTGGAGAGTATCAAAAGGCTATAAGTATATATCTATACCTTATAAATAATATCCAATCCTTTTTTCAAAAGGAGTATCTATTACAAGAGCTTGGTAATACCTATTTGAGAGCCGGTTTTTTAAGACGAGCAGAGTCTATATTTCTGGAGATTTTAAAAAAACATCCGCGAAATAGAGAGGTTCTATACTCATTAGAACTTATATATGAATCTCTAAATGAGTATAAGAAGGCTCAAGAGACCCTTGTTCCACTTGAGATTATGGGAGAGAATATTCAGAAATTGAGAGTTAATTTGGAGCTATCTGCCTTTCTGAAAGATAGTTCTATTCAAAAAGAGGAGAGAGTGAAAGGATTGATAGAGTTTATGCAGAGAGAGCCATTCTTATATAGAAGAGTGATTAGGGAACTTTTTAAAATTGATATTAATAGTGCATGGGAAAACTTAGATGTAGATAGAATTGATACAATTATCGATATTCTATGGTTCTTACCCTCTTCAAATCTCAATTTTGATATAATCTCATCTAATGAGATACTCAAGAGTATCTATACTGCGAAGGGAATTTTACATATAGAGGATAGTCTTCCTAAGATTGGTATATTTGTGATTGACACTATTAACTCTGCACAGAAAGGAGGCTCTTTTAACATTGATTTAAATTTTAATTATAGTTGTAAGAGATGTCGGGATAATTTTCCTATATCATTTGATAGGTGTCCTAAATGTTATGCAGTAAATACGATAATATTAAATGCTACTATTATAGAGAAGAGAGACTATATAGAATATTCTCTATTCTAATAGCATTAAAATTTTAATAAAGGAAAGAGATGAGTAAATTTAAAGCCTTAGAAGATGCTTTAAACTATAGTTTCAAAAATGAGAATCTCATCACCGAAGCACTCACTCATAAGAGTTATAAAAAGCCTTATAATAATGAGAGATTAGAGTTTTTAGGTGATGCTGTTCTCGATTTAATAGTAGGTGAGTATCTATTTAAAAAATTTGAAAATGAGGATGAGGGGATTCTATCTAAGATTAGAGCCTCCTTAGTAAATGAGAAGGGTTTTACCAAATTAGCCCAAAATATTAACCTCGGTGAGTCTATATTTATATCTCTCGCTGAAGAGAATAATGGAGGTAGAACCAAACCATCTCTACTCTCAAATGCGTTTGAAGCGGTAGTGGGAGCTATATACTTAGAGAGTGGATTGCTTACCGCCTCTAAGATAGTGATAGAGCTTATTGAGAAGAGTTATGATACGATAGATTTGAAATCTCTATCAAAAGATTTTAAAACAGCTCTTCAAGAATTGACACAGGCCGACTATGGAGAGACACCAAACTATAAGATGATTAGGTCTTTCGGACCTGACCATAAGAAGGAGTTTGAGATAGCAGTTGAGTTACAAAATAGAATTTTATCATCTGCCATTGGTAGGAGTAAAAAGGAGGCTCAACAGAAAGCGGCCAAAATAGCATTAGAGAAGCTTAAGGGAGAGAGTCTTGAATAGATTTGGAGAGAGATTTTCAATTACAACCTTTGGAGAGTCACACGGTAAAGCTATTGGGTGTATTGTCGATGGAGTTCCTGCCGGATTAAAAATAGATGAGGAGTATATTCAAAAAGAGTTAGATAGAAGAAAACCGGGTAAAAGCAGATTAGAGACTGCAAGAAAAGAAGATGATAGGGTAGAGATACTATCTGGAACTTTTAAGGGGGTCTCCACAGGCACCCCTATTATGATGATAATATATAATAAAAATCAAAAAAGCCGTGATTATCAGAATATTAAAAACCTATTTAGACCATCTCACGCAGACTACACATATCACTATAAATATGGAGTTAGAGACTATAGGGGAGGTGGGAGAAGTTCAGCAAGGGAGACTGCAAGTAGAGTGGCTGGAGGTGCTATTGCCAAATTGATATTGGAGAGTATCGGTATCACAATAGAGTCTGGCATATCTGAAATTGCTGGAATAGAGGCTCAAAAGTATGATTTCAACTATGCAAAGAGGAGCAGACTCCACTCCTTAGATAGAGATATAGAACCACTTCAAGAGAAGGCTATCTTAGATGCTAAAAATAGCCATGACTCTGTCGGTGGAGTTGTAATTACTGTTGCAAAAGGAGTTCCAATTGGATTGGGTGAGCCAATATATTATAAATTAGATGCCATCTTATCAAATGCAATGATGAGTATAAATGGCTCAAAAGCTGTGGAGATTGGAGACGGTATATTATCAACCAGACTAAGAGGGAGTCAAAATAATGATGAGATAACCCCAAATGGGTTTAAATCCAACCATTCGGGGGGCATACTTGGAGGTATCTCCAATGGAGATAATATTGTTGTAAAGACCTATTTTAAACCAACTCCATCTATATTTAAACCTCAAGATACGGTAGATATAGATAATAATCCTGTAGTGTGTGAATTAAAAGGGCGACATGACCCATGTATTGCTATTAGAGGCTCTATTGTATGTGAAGCGATGGTGGCATTGGTTCTTGTAGATATGTTACTCTTAAATATGGGAAATAGAATGGAGCATATTGAGGCTATATACTCCAATGCAGAGAGAGAT
>JALWZK010000334.1 GCA_027002665.1 Campylobacteraceae bacterium
GGAGCCGAATTCGATCTTGACCAACTCTAGATTCAGACGAAAAACAGAAGCTTGCTCACAAAAAGCATCCGCTCATAACCCGAATAAGACCGGGTTACAACCCTCTGGTATGGATAGTGTTCAAAATTTACCATTTTTCAGCAGCTTGAACTATATAATAAGTTACGAAGCAACGTTTATGGTGCGAAACCGAAAACCCGTACTCCGGCTACTCGCCCACCTCATCGATCACCATTCGGACTCACGAAATGAATAACCTTTTGCAGCAATTTAAAGATTCTTCAGCCTATTACGGCTCAAACGCCTATTTTATCGAAGAATTGTACGAAAAGTATCTTCACGATCCGGATTCGGTTCCTGAAACCTGGCGAGAAAAATTCAAAGTACTGCCCAGAACCAATGGTGAACAGGTCGAAATTCCTCATGCACCCATCAGAGCCCGGTTTAAGAATCTGACCAGCAGCGCACGTATTTCGTCGCCGCAAACCGACACTTTGTTTATCGAAGCGATGCTGCAGAAGCAATCGTCGGTCACTCGCTTAATTCATCAATTTCGGGTCAGCGGCCACAGTCAGGCTACCTGTGACCCGCTTAATCTTCATCCACATCCCCAAACACCTGATCTGGATCCAATTTATTACGGACTGAGCGATCTGGATATGGATACTCTGTTTGATAAAACAGTGGTCTATTATAAGGAGAAGCCTTCAGAAGAGATTATAAATATCTTATTACTCATATTTGTAATTGCTTTTACCCTCTATATCCTTATATCAATTAAAAGAAAGCAAGCGAGACATGAGTCTCTTATAGAGGAACAGAAAGAGTTAAATAGTATAGATATAGGGCAACAGAGTGTAACTCCACAGATACCCAAGATTGACTTCTCCAATGTGGCAGGTATTGAGGAGGTTAAGGAGGAGTTGAGAGAGATTATTGACTTTTTAAAAAATCCTCAAAAATATAGAGATTTTGATATTCGCCTTCCAAAAGGTGTGCTTTTAATAGGTCCTCCCGGTGTCGGTAAAACCTTAGTTGCAAAGGCAGTTGCAGGTGAGGCAGATGTTCCATTTTTCTATCAAAGTGCCGCTTCATTTGTTCAGATATATGTCGGAATGGGTGCGAAGAGGGTAAATGAACTCTTTACAAGAGCAAAACAGATGGCACCCAGCATTATATTTATTGATGAGATAGATGCAGTTGGAAAGAGTAGAGGGGGGGGATTTAGTAATGATGAGAGAGAGGGAACTCTAAATCAACTATTGACAGAGATGGACGGTTTTGAGGAGAGTTCTGGAGTTATAGTTCTTGCGGCTACAAATAAGATAGAGGTTCTGGATGATGCCCTACTTAGAGCTGGTAGGTTTGATAGAAGAATCTATATTCCACTTCCCGATTTTAAAGAGAGAGTTAGCACTCTCAAACTATACCTAAAAGATAAAAAACACAATATAGATATCGATAGAGTTGCAAGAATAACTATAGGCTTCAATACAGCAGCCTTAGAGACTCTAATTAATGAAGCTGCACTATATGCACTTAGATTAAATAAAAAAATAATTGAAGATAGTGATATAGATTCTGTAAAAGATAAAGTCCTCTTAGGAAAACATAAAATACTCTCATTTACAGAGGAGGAGCAGAAAATTCAAGCTCTCTATCAGAGTGCTAAGGTGGTCACTGCTCTATGGTTGGAGGTGGAATTTGATAAGATAGGTTTAATATCATCAAGTTTTATACCTCACCATAACGAGATACTCTCAAAGACAATTCTAAAAAATGAGTTAAAGGTTCTTCTATCTGGAAGAGTAGCCACACAGGAGAAGTATAATGAGCTTTTTACAAATGCAAAGGAGGATATTGCCAAGGCTAAACTCTTAAGTCAGAAAATTATAGAGGAGTTTGCAATGGCAGATAACTACTTCTCATCTCATATGGATATTGAGACACTTTTGCATGATGCCACACTTGAAGTAAAATCTCTACTCTCTAAGTTGGATAGAGTAGTGGTGGAGATTCAAAAATATCTCTTAGAGCATGAGACAATAACATTTCAAGAGGCAAAGAGGATATTAGATGAGATATTTTAATGGTTTCTCTCTAAAAAATGAAGAGATTCTATTTAAAGATTATCTAATAGATAACGATTTTACTGTTGCAGGATTTAGTTATGGTGCCATTAAGGCATTTGAAGAGGTCTATAACTCTACAATAAGGGTTGATAGATTAATTCTACTCTCACCCGCCTTTTTTCAGAATCATAAAAAGAGCTTTATTAGAACTCAGCTAAGATACTTTAAATCGAATAGAGATAGCTATCTTAAAGAGTTTTTAAAAAATATAGCCTATCCATCAGCTATAGACCTCACCCAATATATATCCAACGGGACTATTGATGAACTTGAAGATTTACTTCTATATAGATGGAGTGAAGAGAGACTATTAGAGCTAATTCAGAGAGGTGTTACTCTGGAGGTATTTATTGGTGGTATGGATAAAATTATAGATAGTGAAATGGTATTTAATTTCTTTTCCAAAATCACAACAACATATCTTTTAAAAGATAAAGGGCATATTTTACACTAATTTGAGAGAAAAATAGTAACTGCAAAAAAAGCCAAAAAAATTAAAAAATCAAATAACTAAACAATCCACCATTTAAAAGAATAGACAATTTATAACTGTTATAATGCCAATTATCATTTAATGAGGAAGATAAATGTCAAAGAATCAAACAAAATACATATTCATAACAGGAGGAGTTCTTAGCTCTCTTGGTAAAGGGATAACAGCGGCAAGTATAGGAACACTTCTAAAACATTCTGGTTTCAGAGTAGGAGTGCTAAAATTAGACCCATATATCAATGTTGACCCCGGAACTATGTCTCCACTTGAACATGGAGAGGTATTTGTAACCAAAGATGGTGCTGAAACAGATTTAGACTTGGGACACTATGAGCGATTTTTAGATAACTCTCTAACTCGCAATAATAACTTTACAACAGGACAGATATATAAGAGTGTTATTGAAAAGGAGAGAAGAGGCAAATATCTTGGAAAGACAATTCAGATAGTTCCCCACATCACAAATGAGATAAAAGAGAGGATAGTATTAGCAGGAGAGAAAAAAGATATTCTGATTGTTGAACTTGGTGGGACTACAGGAGATATGGAGGGAATGCCTTTCTTGGAGGCTATAAGGCAGATGAAACATGAACTTGGCAAAAACTTCGTCATGAATATACATGTTACACTTTTGCCATATATAAAAACAGCCGATGAACTCAAAACAAAACCAACTCAACACTCAGTGCAGGAGTTGAGAAGAATTGGAATTACACCTCACATGCTTATCTTAAGAGCTGAAGAGAGAGTTCCAAAAGAGATTAGAAAAAAAGTAGCATTTACCTGCGATATTGACGAAGAGTCTGTAATAGAAGCTATAGATGCCCCTACAATCTATCAGGTGCCTCTAAATTTTAAAGTTCAAGATATATTAACCCCTATAGCAAAGCAACTCAATTTAGGGGATTTAAAGCCAAATATGAGAGAGTGGGCTGAATTGGTTAGAAAGATATTGGAGCCTAAGAGAAAGACAACCATAGCATTTGTCGGAAAATATCTCGATTTAAAAGAGTCATATAAATCTTTAACAGAGGCACTTATACATGCAGGAGCAAATTTGGATACAAAAGTGGATATTAGATGGGTGGATAGTGAAAAGATTGAAAATAATACAGCAAAACAGTATCTAATCGATTGTGATGGTATCCTTGTTGCAGGTGGATTTGGAGAGAGAGGAGTTGAAGGGAAGATAAAGGCAATTAAGTATGCAAGAGAGAATAAAATTCCATTTCTGGGAATATGTCTCGGAATGCAGTTAGCAATAATTGAGTATGCCAGAAATGTATTGGGGATAGAGGATGCAAACTCAGTTGAGTTTGATAAAAATACAAAAGAGCCTATAATATTTCTAATTGATGAGTTTATAGACTCATCTGGCATTAAACAGATAAGGACAGCTACATCACCTCTTGGAGGGACAATGCGTCTTGGAGAGTATGAGTGCAATATAAAAAAGGGTTCGAAGCTATATCAAGCATACTCAGCATCAACAATATTTGAGCGACATAGACATAGATATGAAGCAAATCCAAAATATAGAGAGCAGTTGGAACTTCATGGTATGAAGATAACAGGAGAATCAAATGGATTAATTGAAGCCATTGAGATAGAGAACCACCCTTGGTTTCTTGGAGTTCAATTTCATCCAGAGTTTACAAGCAGACTTCAAAATCCAAACCCCTCTATTTTAGCCTTTGTCCAAAAGAGTTTAAATGGTAAAGCTAACTCATAGAGAGATTGATAAGATATTAAGAGCGAGATTTGAAGATGATGGCTTTCTAAATCTTTCAAATCTTCCCCACCCATCAACATTTAAAGATATGGAAAAGGCTACCACTCGAATAGTAAAAGCTATTAAAGATAGAGAGAAGATAGTTCTAATTGGAGATTATGATGTGGATGGAGTTGTCTCTACGGCAATTATAAGGCTTTTCTTCTCTGAGGCAGGTTTACCACTTGACTGGCTCATTCCCAATCGTTTTAGGGACGGTTATGGGCTTTCTACGACTATAATCGATAAAATAGTAGATTATGACTTGGCAATTACAGTCGATAATGGGATTTCAGCAGTCGAAGCGAGTAAACTTTGCCAAAAATATAATATAGACCTAATTATTACAGACCACCACCTTTTACCAACAGAGTTACCCATAGCTCATGCGATAGTTAATCAAAAACAGCCCGATTGTAACTTTCCATATAGTGAAATTTGTGGCGCTCAGATAGCTTGGTATCTAATAGCCTCTTTAAATAGAGCTTTAAATCTCTCAATAGATATTAAATCTTATCTTGGATTTGTCTCTATTGCAATAATTGCCGATATGATGCCACTTAAACATATAAATAGAGCTATGGTAATTAGTGGATTAAAAATCTTAAATAGCTCAACCCTACCACCCATAAGAGCCTTAAAAAATAGACTTGATAAATCCTACTTAGATGCCGAAGATATAGCTTTTCAGATAGCTCCTGTATTAAATAGTGCAGGTAGAATGGACGACGCTTTCTATGCGGTTGATTTTTTAATGAGTAGAAATATTTATGAAGCTAACTCTAAATTGGATATATTGATAGACTTCAATAATCAAAGAAAAGCCACAGAGCAAAAAATTACAGATGAGGCATTAGAGAAGGTAAATCCAAAAGATAAGGTGATTGTTATAGATGGAGAGGATTGGCATGAGGGGGTAGTCGGAATAGTATCTGCGAGAGTAGCTCGAGTTCATAAAAAACCAACTATTATCTTAACAAAAGGTGAAAATGGAGATTTAAAAGGGAGTGGCAGAAGCTTTCTGGTATGCAATCTATTTGAAATTACTAATGAGTGTAGAGAGCTATTAACAAAATTTGGAGGACACCACTCTGCTATTGGACTTAGTCTGCCCTATAAGAATCTGGATAGATTTAAAAGAGAGTTACAGTTAAACTATATGGCCAAGAGATACAATGAGAATATTATAGACCCTGATATTCTCGGAGAGTTAGATTTTAGATATATAGATTTTAAACTTATAGAGCTAATAAAACAGTATGAACCCTATGGAGAGGGGAATAGAAGACCAAAATTTATTACAAAAAATGTTCTAATAGAAGATATAGCCACTATGGGAAAGGAGGGGGAGCATAAGAGATTTATCTTCTTTAAAGATGGGATACGACTAAAGGGTGTTCTATTTAAGACGAGAGAGAGCTTTTTTATTAACCATTATGTAGATATTATATATACAGTAAATGAAAATACTTTTAACAATAGAGTTACAATTCAGCTTATAGTTGAGGAGATTGGGAAAAGATATAATTCGAGATATTAAAATCTTTACGCTAGATAATCTCAATTATCTAGCTTTTTCCCAAAAATTAAAACTCCAAAAAACTTAAATGCCCAAATGGCAAACAGCACAATCCAGACAGTTATAGTCATATCAAACCAAAATAGAAAATTCCAATGAAATGCAAATATAAGAGATGTAACAATTCTACTAATTACGACTACTTGTGTCCAATAGAATAGTATCTTTGTCCACTCATCGGCTATCAATCGGTTTTCAGAGTGTCCCAATGTGACTCTTGTGCCAAAACCTATAAGCATAGTCAATATAAATCCAAGCACCAATATATGAATATCTAAGAATAGAAAATTTGCCCCACTAAATATTGCTATTAGATTACTAACTCCCGAAAATAGAAATGCTGTAGGTATCCAGAATAGTGCAAGATGAAGTATCCACAATAGAGGATTTTTATTTGGAAATGGAAGCTCCCAATTTAAGAGTTCATTCCCTATGATATAGACCAATAGAAAATCCACTATAAATGAGAGATGAGGAACTATAGTTTCCAATATCACATGTAGTCCCAATAGAGTTGCTATTACCTTTATCAGATTTAAATCCTTTTCACCTGTCGCATTGGAGAAGAATGGCACCATTCGTTGGGCAACGGAGAATGTAACCATAAAGAGATATAGGTATATAGCTATCTGTATAGCAAAATTTATAATAAAATCGGACTCAAATAGATACCCGATAGTAAAGAGTATATCTGAAACTCCCCCCATAGCCATAGAGATTAAAATCCAAAACATATCATGCTTATCTTTTACTACAGAGTTCCTATAAATCTTACGAAGAATATTGATAGATAGAAGGTGTCCAATGAGAGTTACTATTATACCCATAGTTGCAATAGAACTAAGTGTAAGAGAGCCTATTGTCAATAGCAGACTACCAATGGCAAATGGAATAACTATTGTCATATAGACAATCTTCTCTATCGGTGGAGTTGCCGAAAATCGAGGAAATGTTGTAAAGAGAAATGCTAAAAATGCGGGTGTAAACATAAGATATATAAGTGAATAGGCGTGATAGTTTGGTATTAGAATAGTTGGAGCTATAATGCTCTTTGAAAAAAGAGCAAATAGGAGCATAGATATAATAGCATTACTAAAAGCCAATACAAAAAATGGCTGATGTGGTTGTGATAAAAAATATTTCATAAAATATCCTTTTTAAAATTATCCATAATAGGATAACTTAAAAATAATAAAATAAAAGATATTATATTAAAATTTATCTAAAATTGTTTCTCTAAAAATGGAATAATCTGTTTTTTACGACTCATTACCTTTGGAAGCCAAGCTTCATTCCTATCTAAGTTGATATTAAAGGCTCTCTCTATCTTGGATATACTATCACTCACCACTAAGAGTTGGGACCCCTCTTTAATAATATCTGTAAGAAGAAGTAGAACTGTATCTCTCTCCCCCTCATCTTTTACTTTTTGCATAGCACTAAATAGCTCATCTTTCATATTATCAAATACGGTTAGGTCCACAACCTCAAGTTGTCCAACTCCAACCTTAGCTCCACCCATATTAAAATCTTTAAAATCTCGTAATACCAACTCCTCTTTGGTGGCATTTAAAACATTTGATTTAACTGTAAACATCTCCATTCCAAGAGCTTTATAATCCTCTACCCCTGCAATCTGAGCCAACTCCTTACAGGCTTTTGTATCCTCCTTTGTGCATGTTGGAGATTTAAATATAACTGTATCACTAAGTATTGCACACATCATTATTCCAGCCAAATCTTTTGGAATTTCAACCCCATAGTAGTCGAACATCTGCTTTACAATGGTATTTGAACACCCAACAGGTCTAACCCACATCTCTAATGGAGAGTCTGTTGTTAAATCTCCCAACTTATGGTGGTCTATAATTCCCAATATGGTAGCCTCATCAATATCTTTTGGACTCTGTGAACGCTCCATAAAATCTATTAGATATACACGCTCTCCCGCATAGGTTGTCTTTAACTCCGGTGCTTTAAATCCAAATCTATTCAATATAAATTTAGTCTCTGGATTTAGCTCCCCCTGTCTTGTAGGGGTTGTATCCTCTCCCAATTGGTTTTTAAGATAAGATAGAGATATAGCTCCAACAATGGAGTCGCTATCTGGTGTAGTGTGTCCGAATATATAAATTGACATATATCATCCTTCTAATTTTTAAGGAATTATAGCAAATTGAATTAAATCTATATAATAATCTTTCTATGTTATAATATTTACTTTTTAAAAAAAAATTAAGAATAAGGTTGAGATAGTGATAAAGACAGCGTGTGGATTGGATTGTCCTGATGCTTGTGGAATTGAGGTGGATATAGACTCTTTCCCCAAGATTAAAGCAGATAGAAAACACCCATTTAGTAATGGGGCATTGTGTTCTCTTCTAAATAGACATATATGGAGAGAGAAGAGAATAGAGAGTGCTAAGATAGATGGAGTAGAGGTCTCATTAGATAGAGCTATGGAAGAGGTTAGCTTAAGTTTAAATAGTAACTCTCTACTATGGAGGGGTTCAGGTAATTTTGGAGTTATGCAGGAGATTACCAATCTACTATTTAAAGCAATAGATGGGACAACCACAAAAGGCTCTCTATGTGACGGGGCGGGAGATGCTGGAATTATTGCGGGTAGAGGAGTAAATAGGATACTGCCTCCAGAGCAGATTAAAAAATCTGAAGTTATTGTAGTGTGGGGTAAAAATATTACAGTTACAGCCTCTCACCTTATGCCATATATTGAGGGAAAAAAGATTGTAGTGATTGACCCCATAGAGACACCTATTGCAAAGAGAGCAGACCTATTTTTACAGATAGCACCAAAGAGTGACTTCTATCTTGCTATTCTATTGGCACGATTTATATTTATGGGTAATTATGAAGATAGAGAGTTTTTAGATAATTTTACCTCAGATTATGAAGATTTTTACGATTTTACAAGAGGATTTAGAATAAAAGCTATATTGGAGCATATTGGAATCGATTTATCTACCGTAGGTGAGATTTTAGATTTTATCTTAAATAAGAGAGTAGTATTTTTAATTGGAAATGGAGTTCAAAAATACTCAATAGGAAACTATGTGCTTCATGCTATTGACTCTCTCGCTTCAACACTTGGCCTATTTGGAAAGGAGGGTTGTGGAGTTGCATTTATTGGAAACTCCAAACTTGGATTTAATAATCCATTTGAGATAGGTGGAAAAAGGGTGCAGAAGGCCACAACCAACTTTTCCAATTTCGATACTGTCCTAATTCAAGGTGGAAATCCCGTTGCATCTATGCCGAACTCATCTAAGGTTATTGAGGAGTTAAAAAGGTGCAGAAGGGTTATCTATTTTGGACTATATGAGAATGAGACATCGGAGATGGCAGATATTATAATTCCTGCTAAGAACTTCTTTGAAAAAGATGATGTGAGATTGAGTTACTCCCACCATATAGTAACCCCAATGAGAAAGGTTAAAGATGCCAATTTTGGAATATCAGAATATGAGTTTGTATCAACTCTATTTAAAAAGTTAAATCTTGGTAACTTAAAGAGTGAACAAGAGTATATAGATATCTGGTTAAATCAGTGTAAAAGGGAGAATGGTTACTATGTATCTCCCGCATATCGAGAGCTTCCATATAGAAATGGTTTTGGAGAAGATGGAGGTGACGAGTTCGAGTTTATTGATGATTTTGAAGATGAGTTTGAAGATAATAAGAGATTAAGAAGAGTTAGAAAAAGGAGAGAAGAGCAAAAGGTTATTGATGAGTATTGGTTAATTACTCCCAAATCTAACAATTCTTTAAATACACAATTTAAAAGGGATAATGAAATTAATATTCATCCCGATTTGAATTTTAAAGATGGAGAAAAGATATTAGCATATTCAAAATGGGGAGAATCTGAATTTATAGTAAAAAATTGTCCAAAAATGAGAAAAGATAGTGTGC
>JALWZK010000335.1 GCA_027002665.1 Campylobacteraceae bacterium
GTTATAATGCTATTAATTGGGCTTATAATGAGCTACTCTCTCTCTGCATATACTGTTATTCAGCACCACTATACAGATACCCATTTTTTTATTAGGCAACTTATCGCTGTAATAGTAGGTATATTTTTTATGGTTATCTTATCTAAATTGGATGCCAATAGATGGTTTAAGCCTATTGGAGTGGTTATATTTTTAATCTTCTTAACAATTCTCTTAATGATGCCTCTACTATCTGAGAGTTCTGTAAGAAGTATAGGTGGGGCTAAAAGATGGATAGATTTGGGAGTTATAGCCATTACACCTGTGGAGTTCTATAAGATAGGTTTTATTATGTTTATCTCTATGAGTCTCGTTAGGACAAGACTTCCAAGAGGAGCTATGGAGCTTAAAGATGAGATTAGAATCTTTATACCATATTTAGTTATATTAATCCTCTCAACCTTACTTATAGCTGTTTTTCAAAAAGATTTGGGACAGACCATAGTAATCTCTGCAACTCTATTGGTTCTATTTCTATTGGTTGGGAGTAGCTTTAGATTCTTCTCTATACTATTTGCAATAGGTTTAATTGGATTGAGTCTATTGATTATTACTCAACCGCATAGAATAAGAAGAATAAAGGAGTGGTTTCTATCTTTTGATAACTCCGCAAATAGATTGGAGACATATCAGATTAGTAACTCACTCGATGCAATTCACCATGGGGGATTTTTTGGGCAAGGGCTTGGAAATGGACAGTATAAGTTGGGGTTTCTATCTGAAGTTCATACAGATTTTGTCCTCTCTGGAATGATAGAGGAGTTGGGATTTGTCTCTATTCTAATTGTAGTATTTATTATGTTATTTATTATATTTCGTATCTTTAAGATAGCCGCAAGAGTAGATAATCCTACCTATTATCTATTTTGTGTGGGAGCAGGACTACTCTTAATATTCTCATTTTTAATTAATAGTTTCGGAATATCTGGAATTACTCCAATTAAAGGGATTGCTGTTCCATTCTTAAGTTATGGTGGTTCGCAGATTGTGGCCTCATCTATAACAATAGGTCTAATTTTGATGATTTCTAAGGAGATTAAACGGAGAAGGTAAAAAATCATTTAAGTGTTTTTTTGATATTCTAATTTATTAATATTTATTATAAAGGATACTATATGTCTATAGCAATGACAGGGGGTGGCACAGGGGGTCACTTGGCTATTATAAAAGCGGTAAAAGAGGAACTTAGAGGAGAGGATATTATATATATTGGCTCAACTAAGGGGCAGGATAGGGCTTGGTTTGAAAATGATAGAGATTTTAAATCCTCATACTTTCTACATACACAAGGTGTTGTCAATCAAGGTATCTTTGGAAAATTTAAATCTATATTTATGCTTATTCAAGCTACTCTAAAAGCTAAAAAAATCTTAAAAGAGAATGGGGTTAAGGTGGTCTTTTGTGTAGGTGGATTTTCAGCAGCACCAACCTCATTCGCTTCAAAACTTTTGGGCATTCCTCTAATTATCCATGAACAGAATGCACATATTGGCTCCTTAAATAGACTATTAAAGCCATACTCTGCACACTTTATATCATCTTATGATAAAGATAGTCCAATTAAAGCATATCCAATAAAGAGAGAGTTTTTTCAGAAAGCAAGAGTTAGGGAGAAGGTAAAGACTATTATATTCTTAGGAGGCTCACAAGGGGCAGTCGCCATTAATGAGTTAGCTCTCCGACTTGCTAAAAGATTAGATGATATGAATATTAAAATTATACACCAAGCGGGAGAAAAAAATTTAATTGAAGTTAAACAGTTATATAGAGATATAAATGTAAAGGCTACCGTCTTTGGATTTACAGATAAATTAAGCTCATATATGGAAGAGGCAGATTTTGCGGTGGCAAGGGCAGGAGCATCTACCCTATGGGAACTTAGTGCTATAGGATGTCCAACTGTGTTTATTCCATATCCATACGCAGCGAGTGACCACCAATACTATAATGCTAAATTTCTATCAGATAAGGGAGTGGCTTGGATTATGAGGGAAGATGATATAAACTCTGATAAAATTTTAAAGATAATAGAGAGAGAGGATATTCCTGCAATTAGTAAAAAACTTCAAGATATGATTGAAAAAGATGGAGCCTTAAAGATAGCAAATCTGTTAAAAGAGTATAAATGAGAAGTTTTCTACTTGGTTTTATATCAGCTCTTTTTATTATATCTCTTATTTACTACTATTACAGTAAAAAATTATCTATCCAAAAAGATGTATCTGTTAAAATAAGCAGAATAATAAAGGTTATTGAGAGAAATATAACTATTATAAGAGATAGAGATGCAAACCTATCAAGTGAAGAGAAGATAAAAATAGCCTTAGCTAAGAGTGATTTTATACTCTATCCTACGGAATTGACCCTAATTGGTCTAAAGTATGAGAGGATTTTGGAGGTTTGGGGAAGAGTAAAAAATGGAAAATGGAGACATATAACCGATTATAAATTTACGGCATTTTCAGGCAGATTGGGTCCCAAATTAAAAGAGGGAGATAGACAGATTCCAGAGGGAATTTATAGTATATCTTATCTAAATCCAAATAGTAAATTTCATCTCTCTTTAAAGGTAAACTATCCAAACTCTTTTGATAAAAAGATGGCAAAGCGGGAGGGGAGAATGAACCTTGGAGGTGATATTATGATACATGGAGGTAATAGGAGTATAGGGTGTATCTCTATCGGAGATGATAAGATAGAGGAGTTATATTTTCTGGCTGAAAAGGTTGGAATTAAAAATATAAAAGTTATCTTATCTCCTGTTGATTTTAGACGAATGGAGGTAAAGATAAAAAATAGAAAACACCCATGGTGGAGAGAACTCTACAATAGAATAAAGAGGGAGATGGGAGAGTTTAAGTAATAACAAAAGAGGCATATTTAATTTAAAATTTTCTCTCTAATAGCCTTATAGTGTTTACTATTTGGCTCTCTCCAATTTGTAG
>JALWZK010000336.1 GCA_027002665.1 Campylobacteraceae bacterium
CTTTTGTTACAATGGCAAAAATTTTACTATGGGTATTATAAAATGCAAAATCTAATTATTGTTGAGTCCCCAACAAAAGCAAAGACTATTAGTAACTTTCTTGGAAAGGATTATAAAGTTGTCGCTTCAAAAGGTCACATTCGAGATTTACCAAAAAGCTCATTTGGTATTAAAATAGATGATAATGGTAAATTCATTCCTAAGTATTCAATTCCAAGAGATGTCAATCCAATAGTTAAAGAGTTGAGAAAGTTTGCTAAGGAGGCTAATACTATCTATATTGCAACTGATGAAGATAGAGAGGGTGAAGCTATAGGCTACCATATAGCAATAGCGATAAAAAAAGAGCCTACGGAGTTGCCACGAATTGTATTTCATGAGATTACAAAAAATGCAATTAGTAAAGCATTAAAAAATCCTAGAAAGATAGATATGAACTCTGTCAATGCCCAACAGGCGAGACGACTTCTCGATAGAATTGTAGGATATAAACTCTCTCCACTCTTGGCAAATAAGATTCAAAAGGGTCTCAGTGCAGGAAGAGTTCAAAGCTCTGCACTTAAAATTATTGTGGATAGAGAGCGAGAGATTAAACTATTTAAATCGGAAGAGTATTGGACTATTGATGCCATTTTTGAAAAGGATATAGAGGCCACCATATATGAGTATAATGGAGAGAAGATAGGCAAATTAACTATTAAAAATGAGAAGATGGCGACGGAGATTGTCAATAGTGTTAAGGGAGACAACTTTATTGTCCACTCCTTAGAGAAGAGGGAGCGAAAAAGTAAAACTCCACCACCATTTATGACATCAACCCTCCAACAATCGGCATCGACACAACTTGGGTTCTCTCCCAAAAAGACCATGATGATAGCTCAAAAACTCTATGAAGGTGTTAAGACAGATAGAGGAAATATGGGTATCATTACCTATATGAGGACAGATAGTCTAAATATTGCAAAAGAGGCATTGGAGAGTGTGAGAGAGTATATTAATAGGAATTTTGGAAGAGATTACCTTCCATCTAAGGCAAAAACATATACTACTAAATCGAAAGCGGCTCAAGAGGCTCATGAGGCAATTCGACCTACAATGGTGGAGTTCTCACCGGAGATTGCAAAAGATTATTTAACAGCTGATGAGTTAAAGTTATATAGACTTATATATAACCGTTTTTTAGCCTCTCAAATGAGTGATGCCATATTGGAGTTACAAACTCTAATATTTAAGGGAGAGAAATCGAGCTTTAAAGCCAGTGGCAGAAAGGTTCTGTTTGACGGATACTATAAAATTACGGGATATGAACAGAAAGATAAACTCCTACCGGAGCTTAAAAAGGGGCAACAGGTTACTATAGACAAGATAGTTCCAAATCAGCACTTTACAGAGCCACCTGCTCGATATAGTGAAGCAACTCTAATTAAAACATTGGAATCTCTTGGAATTGGGAGACCAAGCACCTATGCACCCACTATTACTATTTTGCAAAATAGAGAGTATATAGAACTGAAACAGAAGAAAATTTATCCCACGGAGATAGCATTTACAGTTATTGAAATGTTGGAGGAGCATTTTCCAGAGATTGTTGATAGCTCATTTACCTCCAATATGGAGGCAAATCTGGATGAGATATATCGTGGAAAACTTGATTGGCAAAAGGTTCTATTGGAGTTCTATGAACCCTTTATAAAAAAGGTAACCGATAGTAAAACCAATATTAAAAGTAAAAAGATAGCAATTCCAACAGGGGAAATCTGCCCTAAGTGTGGAGGTAATCTTGTAAGAAGGAGAGGAAGATATGGAGAGTTTATAGCATGTAGCAACTTTCCAAAATGTAAATATACCACCGATTTAGATGGAAATCCCCCTTTAGAACCGGAAAAGACCGATATTAAGTGTGATAAGTGTGGCGAATTTATGGTTATTAAAGATAGTAGAAGGGGAAAATTTTTAGCATGTTCATCATATCCTAAGTGTAAAAATAGTAAACCCTTAGTGCCTCCAAGAGAGCTATCTGTGCCATGTCCAAGATGTGGTGGAAAAATTATAGAGAAAGTGGGGAGTAGAGGTAAATTTTATGGTTGTGCCAACTATCCTAAGTGTAGGTTTATCTCAAATGGAGAGCCACAAGAGTGGAAGTGTCCAGAGTGTGGAGGAATGGTTGTCCATAAAGTTCTTAAAAAAGGTGAGTTTTATGAGTGCATAGAGAAAAATTGCAAATTTAAAAAGAGTCTCCCTATTAAAAATTAAATAAAAGGATAAAAATGAAAATTTCAATTTCAAAGAAATTGCTTGAATCTATCTTAACAAAGCTTCAACCTTTTTTAGAAAAGCGAGATTTAACGGAGATAACATCACATATATATATGGAAGCTAAAAATGATTTAGTTATGTTAAAAGCAACAGATAATGAGATAGGATTAATTGCAAAGACAGATAATGTAATAGTTGAATATGAAGGAAAAATAACTGCCAATGGTAGAAAATTTTTAGAGATTATTCGGACATTGAGAGATGAAGATGTTCTATTAGAGTTAATAGAAGAGAATTTAACAATTAAACAGAATAAATCAAAATTTAGAATACCAATTTTCAATCCCGATACTTTTCCAAAATTTCCAAAAATTCAAAATGGGACAAAAAAATTATCATTAAACTCTATAAATTTAATACAGAATCTAAAACTTATACTACCCGCAATAGATACTCATAACCCAAAATTTGAATTAAATGGTGCTTTAATAGATATTAAAAGAGATAGTGTTAGATTGGTTGGGACAGATACAAGAAGATTAGCTATGGTTAAGATAGAGAACTCAAATCAGAATGAATTTTCAATTATTATTCCTAAGAGGGCAATATCTGAAATTAAAAAGCTTTTTATAAATGAGTTAGATATATATTATAACTCTACAAATATTATGATTAAAAATAGAAATTACTTCTTCTTTAGTAG
>JALWZK010000337.1 GCA_027002665.1 Campylobacteraceae bacterium
AGAATAGATATTAAGATTAGATATATAATAAGCCATGGTAGTAGCCATGGCATGGTTATTTGTGTGTTTGTTTGTGTGTTTTGTGATGGTATAACGATATTACTTAATAGGGAAATGAGGATTAGAGCTATTCTAATCATCGATTTAACTCCTCCCTATTTAACTTATCTACCATTTTTATACTCTCTAAGGCATTTTCCAAAATTTTCTTTGCGGAGCTTATTGGCTTTACTCTTAGATTGGTCTGTTTCTTATCTAAGGATTCGTCCATTAAAATCTCCATTACCTCTTTTTCCAACTCTTTATATATCTCTTGAAGTTTTTTATCTATGAAATCTATATTCACTACTTTCCCTTTGGTCTAAATACCTTTATAACCTCCTCATTAGCCTCCATATAAGCACCGCCTATTAAATCGATACAGTAAGGAACTGCCGGAAAGACTGCATCTAAACACTCTCTAATAGATTTTGGCTTTCCGGGTAGATTTATGATTAATGATTTGTTATATATTCCCGCTGTCTGTCTCGATAAAATTGCTGTTGGAACATATTTTAAACTTACTGCTCTCATCTGCTCTCCAAATCCGGGTAGAAGTTTAGTGCAGACATTTTCTGTTGCCTCTGTTGTGACGTCCCTCGGTGCTGGTCCTGTTCCACCTGTTGTTACAATTAAATCACAACTATACTCATCTGCCAAACTGATAAGGGTTTTTTCTATAATATCCTGCTCATCAGGAATACATCTATACTCATACTCACACTCATTTAATAGATACTCTCTCATAGTATCCATAATAGCAACACCTGAAATATCCTCATAAATTCCACTACTTGCTCTATCACTTGTTGTGACAACACCAATTTTAATCTTATCCATTTATAATCCTATTTTTTGAGGAGATTATATCAAATTTTTTGATGTAACTATCTATATTGTCAAAAATAGCACTATTAATATCTAATCTCAACTCCATAATAGAGAGGGGTAAATCAAAATTACTCATTTTAACCTCATCTTTTTGAGTAATAAGCAGAGAGGTTCCATTTAATATAGATAGAGTCTCCTTTAACTCATTTTCATCAAAATAGCTATGGTCTTTTAGATATATCTTCTTTATAATATTTTTTGACGGTAGATATGGCTCTAATCTTCGTGGATTTGATATGGCAGTAATTAGAACCATTCTCTCTGTCCCATTTTTTATAGTTACTACTCTTCTAAAATCTCTATCCTCTATTAGATTTAAATCTGCAAAGCTCTTAGAAAAATAGAACTCCCTAAATCCACCTGCTGGAAGGGGGAAATAGTTATTAATCTTCTGTGGAAAAAGTAAAATTTCAAACTTTTTTATATCTACTCTATTAAATCCATCATCTAAAAATATGATTTTAGCACCTTTTTCCTTAGCTAAGCTAATGGCCTCTTTTCTATCTTCACTAACAATAATAGATGAGTTGGGCAACTCTCTTGCCATAAGCATAGCCTCATCTCCACTATTATAGACATCTGTCAATATCTTATCTCTGTTACTAACCTCTACTAATCCCCTACTCCTCCTACCATAACCTCTTGAGATAATATAACTATCTCTATATTTAGAAGCCAATGAGATTATAAAAGGTGTTTTACCACTTCCTCCGACTATTAAGTTACCTATACTAATTATTGGAATTTGAAAATCCTCCTTAATAGTTAATAGTCGTCTAAAGAGCATAAATAGCCCATATACAAATGATATAGGGGATAGCAGAATAATTAAAAACCAATCAAATGTGGTTGGTTTAAAAAATAGCCTCTCGAAAAGAGAGACTATGAGACTATTAGACATGCTCACTATCTACTTTTTTTACAGCTTTACAAATTTTCTCTACATCACTATCACTTAAAGATGGATAGATAGGTAGAGACATAACTCTTTGGAAACAGCCTAATGCTACGGAATAGTCAAACACTTTCATAGAGTATTTTGCCTTATAATATTTGGTTAGATGTAGTGGCATATATTGCACACTAACCTTTACGCCCTCTTTCTTTAACTCATTTGCAAAATGGTCACGGTTTTTATCTACCTCTACAATATATAATGCACACACATCACTCTCATCTCTTAGAGGTAGCTTTACATGATTGAGATTTGCAAGTAGTTTATCATACATAGAGGCTATCTCTCGTCGTCGTGCAATACTACTCTCTAAGTTTTCTAAATCTGCAAGACAATATCCAGCATTGACTTGTGACATATCATATTTCCAGCCAATATCGATAACATCATATATATAATCGACATTACCGTAATTATCACAAGTTTTTCTCTGCATACCGTGAAAACCTAAGAGTTCTGCTCTCTGATATATCTTTTTACTATTGGTAACTAACATACCACCATTAATAATGGAGTTACATAGATGTGGAGCAAAACTAAAGACTGTTATATCAGCACCACTATTTCCAATATATCTACCTTTATATTTTGCCCCCATATTGTTACTCGCATCTTCAATAACCTTTACCTTATATTTTTTTGCTAAGGCATATATTGCATCTAAGTCAGCAAGTTTACCTGACATATGACTTACAACTATGGCTTTTAATTTTTTGCTCTGATTTTTTATTAAAGCATTCTCTAATTTTTTTAAATCCATAGTGTAGTTCCTACTCTCAATATCTACAAAGATAGGCTCTGCGTCAAAATGTCTAACAGCTTCTGGAATAGAAGGAAATACATTTATACTACATATAACCTTATCGCCTCTTTTAAAATCTAAGGCACACATAGCTAAGTGTAGTGCAGAACTCCCACTATTAGTAGATATAGCATAGTTACAACCTATAAAATTTTTAAAAGATTCCTCCAATTTCTGAACTTTTCTATTATCAGAAAATGAGAGAACATCATTGACATATTGCATTGTATTATCATGAATTGTTGGTTTAAAAAATTCA
>JALWZK010000338.1 GCA_027002665.1 Campylobacteraceae bacterium
GTTATGAGAATAGAACAGTTAGAGTATATAGATGGTAGTTGGAATATAAGAAAAAAGAGTATATTTGGAAATAGTGACATTGTTTTTACTTTTGGCTCAAGAGAGGCCATTAAAGACGATAATATATATAAAAAATTGAAGGAACTATACCCAAGTGCTGATATTGTGGGTTGCTCGTCAGGAGGAAATATAATAGGAGATACCATCTCCAAGGCTAAAATAGTAGCCACAGCGGTAGATTTCTATCAAGGGAGTGTGAGAGTTGCTACAAAGGATTTTAGTCCCATAGATAATCAAGTGGAGGTGGCTTATAAATTGGTCTCTCTGCTTCCCATGGAGGGGTTAAAACATATTTTTCTACTATCAGATGGACTAAATATGAATGGTTCGGCATTGGTAAAGGGGGCAAATAGAGCTGTTGAGAATAAAATACCAATTACCGGTGGATTGGCCGGAGATGGTTTAAAATTTGAAGAGAGTGTAGTCAGAGTAAACTCAATCGCTAAATCCAATAGAGTTGTGGCTGTAGGCTTTTATGGAGATAGTTTAACTATTGAGAGTGGCTGTTATTCTGGGTGGCAGGAGTTTGGAATCTTAAGAAAAATTACAAAATCCACTGATAATATTGTGTATGAGATTGATAATAAACCTGCTTTAGAACTATATAAGAGATACTTAGGAGAGTATTCTAAAATTCTGCCAGAGAAGGCATTAAACTTTCCAATTAGTATAAAGGCTCCTGATTCTGATAATTCTGTAATTCGTTCTGTCTTAGGAGTTGATGAGGATAATAATGCACTAATATTTGCAGGAGATATGCCAGAAGGTTATATTGGACGACTTATGAAGAGTAGTGTAGATAATTTAATTGATGGTGCAGTGGTTGCATCGAGTCAGATAAAAAAGATAAATTATAATACAGCTTTGGGATTAGTTGTAAGTTGTATAGGTAGAAAACTTGTTTTAAAACAGCTAACGGAGGAGGAGTTAGAGGTTATATCTAATAATTTAACTAAGAGTGTAGAGTTAATAGGGTTCTACTCTTATGGCGAAATAGCACCATTTTCAGATAAAATACAATCTTGCAATTTACATAATCAGACTATGACCCTAACGGTTATATATGAGGATTGATATATGAACAGGTTACTAAAGAGACAGATAAAACATGCTTTTGGTAAAAATTTTGATATTAATACTCTCGACTCTAAAGTATTAGATTTTATTAATCGTGTGGACGAGGCCTATGAGAGTTTTGATAATGAGAGAAAATTTTTAGAACACACTATTAAAATTAATTCCGAAGAGCTAACAGATGCCTATAAGACAATTGAGGAGTATAATCTCTCTTTAAAAGATGAGATAGGTGAAAAGAAACTTATCTTTCAACAATATACAGAGGCGATTGATGCCACCTATTTAGTATCTAAGACAGATACAAAGGGTATTATAACCTATGCAAATGATGAGTTTGTTAAAATATGTGGTTACTCTAGAGATGAGCTTATTGGGAAAACCCATAATATTATTAGACACCCTGATGTTCCTGATGAACTATTCAAAGAGTTATGGACCACTATAACAGATAAAAAAATATGGAAAGGGGAGTTTAAAAATAGAGCAAAAGATGGAACAACATACTATGTCTATGCTACTATTTTTCCTCTTGTCGATACTAAGGGAAATATTATTGAGTATATTGCAATTCGAAATAATATTACAAAAAGGGTAGAGATAGAAAATAGATTAAAACGAGAGCAGAAATATAGTAAGATGATATTTAACAATCAGGAGAATATCGTCTTTACTGCAACAAAAGAGCAAGGTGTTATTGAGGTTAATCAGAAATTCTTAGATAAATTTGGATTTCCATCTATAGATTTCTTTAAGGCAGAGCATAAATGTATATCCGAACTCTTTGTAGAGAAAGAGGGTTACTTAAAACCCTCAAATGGAGATAGACACTGGAGCGATATAGTTTTCGAAAATCCTAAAAATACACATAAGGTAATTATAAAAGATAAATTTGAGTTTGAGAGAATTTACTCTGTTCAAATTAAAGCTGTTGAGTTTGAAGATGAAAATCTTATGATTATTAACTTTACAGATATTACAGAGTTGGAGTATGCTATAGAGATGGCTATTGCTTCAGAGAAAGCAAAGTCTGAATTTATGGCAAATATGAGTCATGAGATTAGAACACCTATGAATGGTATTATTGGATTTACAGATTTACTATTTAAAAGCAATTTAACTCCAAAACAGCGACAGTTTACAGAGTATATTAAGAACTCCACCAATCTGCTATTAGATATAGTAAATGATATATTAGATTTTTCCAAAATAGAGAGTGGACATTTAGAGTTGGACTTAATTCCCACCAATCCCTTTATAGATTTAAGAGGTGCTATGAGCATATTTAAATCTATTGCAACTAAGAAAAATATCTCATTTATAGTAAATATAGATGCCTCTATTAGTGAGTGTTTAATAATGGATAGACTGAGAGTGGTTCAGATACTTACCAACTTAGTAAATAATGCTATGAAATTTACACCGGATGGGGGGACTGTAGATGTCTCAGTTAAATTGGTCTCTTCGGATAGAGATAGGGAGAGGATTTTATTTGTAGTAAATGATACAGGAATAGGGATTCCAGAAAATAGATTAAATAGTATCTTTAAATCTTTTATTCAGGCAGATAATAGCACAACGAGAAACTTTGGAGGAACCGGTTTAGGACTTACCATTAGTGCCTCTCTATGTAAACTTATGAATAGCGAACTTAAAGTTAAGAGTAAAGAGGGAGAGGGGAGTCGTTTCTTTTTTGAACTTGATTTAGAGAAGTGTAATTCAACCCCAACCTTGGCAAGTCAAGTAAACTCTGCACCTATATATCTTCTGAACCATGAGGGAGAGATTTACAATAATGTATTAACTCACCTTAAACACTTTAAACTTCAAGTTATAACAGGCTCTTTTGAAGATTTACTATGTGGAGAGTATAAAGATAATATAATTATTACATTTAATTATCGTCAATATAAGCCAATTCGTAATATCTCATCTAAGATAATCTTAATAGATGATAGTAGAGAGGCCTTTATGTTGGCAAGAGAGGAGAATATCCTATACCATATAGGATTTTATGATGAAGCTCCATCTATTCTATATAATGCAATTTTAAATTATATTGTGTCAGAAGAGAAGAACAACTTACCAATATCATCTCATAGTAGTAAAAAGAGTGATTTAAAAATTCTTGTTGTGGAAGATTATGAGATGAACCGTATATTGATAGAGGAGATGTTAAATAGTTTTGGTATAGAGCCGGATTTTGCACTAAATGGGTTAGAGGCTGTAGAGAAAATTGGGAATAGTAATATATATGATATTATCTTTATGGATATAAATATGCCTATTATGAATGGAATTGAAGCTACTAAGATTTTAAGAGAAAAGGGGATAGATTGTCCAATTATAGCTTTAACTGCAAATGCCTTAGAGGGTGATAGAGAGTTATATCTATCTGAAGGAATGAATGACTATCTTAGTAAACCTATAGATATAAAGGAGTTAGAGGCCATTTTAAATAGATACCAAAATGGTAGAGAGAATCTTAAAAATAAGGTAAATATGGTAGAGAATAGAGAAGAGATTAAAAGGGAGCAGATGCTGAATGATGAGATATTTATAGAGTCTCTATTAGAAGCTAAGGAGAGTATGAACTTTAGTATAGCAATTATTATAAGACTTTTTAACTCATTTGTTGAGAACTCAATAAAAAATCTACAAAATCTAATTCCAGCCATTGATAGTAGAGATGAGAAGGTTATATATCAAAGCGCTCACGCCTTAAGAGGAATAGCCTTAGCACTTAAATTTCATAAAATTGGAGAGTTATGTAATGAGATAGAGTATGGAATTAAAGAGCATAAAGATATTGACTATAATGGATTGGTTAATGAGTTAGAGAGATATATTATCTATATCAAGCGACATAAGAGTAGTATTATTAGAAAATTGGAAAAGCGAGTTAAGTAGTAAAATCTATTTGACTTCAAATATTGGCTCTCCACTCTCAATTTGCCCCAACCTAATATTAGTAATACTCTTATCACTAACAACAATAGGAGTTACTATATCTTTACCTTTTAATTTTAGATACTCTAAATCGACTCTAATAATAGGAGTATTAACCTTTACCTTGTCGCCTTCCTGTTTTAAAACCTTAAATCCTTCACCTTTTAGCTCAACTGTATCTAATCCAATATGCACCATAACCTCTATATTATCCTTAGTTGTTATTAAAAAGGCGTGATGTGTAGGAAATAGTCTAGTTATAACTCCCTCAATAGGTGATACTATCTCTCCATTCGATGGAATAATTGCTACCCCATCACCTGCCAACTTTTGAGAGAAGACATCATCTTTTACATCTTCCAACTTAATAACCTCTCCTGATACAGGAGCAACCACCACAATAGGCTTTTTTTTAAAAAATCCAAACACAATTTAATCCTTTAATCTATCTTTTAACCACTTTTCAATCTTATCTATCTGCTCAAGAGTTCGCCTTTCGCTTGTTCCACCCTCTGAATCTCTTACATTCATAGATACCCTATTATCGAGAAGCTGAACAACCTTAGAGCCAATTCTACTATCGATACTCTGTAACTCATCTAATGAGAGTTCCGAAATATCAACCCCTCTACTCTCTGCAAAATTTACAATATTTCCTGTAATATGATATGCATCTCTAAAGGGGATACCCTCCTCTTTAACGAGATAGTCTGCTAAATCTGTAGCAGTTAGATGTCCTACCATAGTCGCCTTTTCCATATTTTCTCTATTGATTTTCATCTCTGAAATCATCTCTTCCAAAACTTTTAATGAGAGTATAGCTGTCTTTACAGAGTCAAATACCCCCTCCTTATCCTCCTGCATATCTTTATTATAGGCGAGTGGCAGACCTTTCATAACGGTCAATAGTGCAATTAGATTCCCATTGACTCTACCTGTCTTAGCCCTTAAAAGCTCTGGAATATCTGGATTTTTCTTCTGAGGCATAATAGATGAACCGGTAGAGTGTCTATCACTTAGAGTTATAAACTTAAACTCACTCGATGACCATAAGATAATCTCTTCACTCAGTCTGCTTATATGAACAAACATAGTCGATATATTAAATAGAATCTCCAGAGCAAAATCTCTATCACTTACTGTATCAAGGCAGTTTAGAGTTGGTGCGGTAAAACCCAATCTCTGAGCTGTAATAGCTCTATCTATTGGGTGGGGAGTTCCTGCTAAGGCTGCACAACCTATTGGTGAGTAGTTATTTCTCTGATAAGAGCTAATAAATCTCTCATAATCCCGCTTAAACATGGATACATATGCCATTAGATGATACCCAAAATTGATAGGTTGAGCATGTTGTAGGTGTGTCATACCCGGTAGCAATATATCACTACTATCTTTTGCAATTTGTAATAGAGTAGATATGTTTTTAAGTAGTAGAGAGGCTATTAATTTTGTATTTCTCTGAACATAGAGTCTAAAATCTAAAGCGACTTGGTCATTTCGACTTCTCGCTGTATGTAGTCTCTTACCTGCACTTCCAATCTTCTCTGTTAGTCTGCTCTCAATGGCCATATGTATATCTTCATCATCGCCGTCCAACTTGAGAACTCCATCTTCTATCTCTTGATATATCTCTAAGAGTCCCCTTTTAATTTTCTCATAATCATCTTTTGAGATAATACTCTGCTCTGATAACATATAGGCGTGAGCGATTGAGCCTTCAATATCTTCTCTATATAGTATCTTATCAAATGGGAGAGAGTTATTTAACTCTTTAAGTAGAGTGGAACTCTCTTCAGTAATTCTTGCCGATGCAATCTTTTTTAACACATTAAATCCTATGATAAAAAGTTGCGTATTGTATCATATTTTTAGATAATAACTATTAAATCCAGACTACTATTTAATATTTTTTCAGTATAATTTAAGAAAAGAGGATTTTTAATGAAAAAAGGTATATTTGCTATATTTATTGCAGGAGTTATAGCGGTCTTAACAAGTTGTGGTGGTGGTTCAAGTGAAGAGGCAAAGGAGTTACTATCTCAAATATTAACTGTTGTTGGTATTCCACAAGATATTATTATGAATATATGTCAAGATAGTGATGATGATGAGATTTGTAGTCCATCTGAACTTAATAATATATCCTTAGTTAAGAGTAGTAACTTTTTCTCTAAAATAGTATTAGGAGAGAATAACACCTATGAGTTAAGGAATTATGACCCAACCAAAAATATTATTATGGAGCTTCAGGATAAAGATAATATTGAGTTAAATGATGGGAACTTCTCTCTAAAATATAGAGGGACCACCACAGAGTTATCAATCTTACAATCTATGGTCGATAATAACGATATTAATCAGAGTGATACCAAGAGTGTTAAAAAACTGCAAGAGGTTGATACCTTCTATAGTGTGCTTCTAAGTAGCTTTGAGAAAAACTTAAATAGATATATGAAAAATGATATACCCCAAAGAGATGCAAGAGATTTAAACTTAAAAGAGCTGGGAAGAGTATTTAAGAGTGATATTCCCCTCAAAGATTTACCCGATAAGATAAAAAAGCAGTGTGGGGATAATAGAGAGTGCATTAGGGAGCTTATTAAGAGTTTCCCTGTAAATCTTGATACAGATGAGCAGACCATTTACACCTTAGCACAGACAAGGAGAAAGGTAAAACTTGTAAATGATACTCTTATTGAAAAGTTTACATGTAATAGTAATGAGAGAAAAATTATAAGACACTACGGTTTTGAAGATATTTTCAGTTTAAAAAATGGAGTAGAGCATGCTCACCCATCTATAAATGTGCTTAGAGAGATTGGAAATAGAGCTATTCTTGTCAATTACGATACTCCACAAAAAAATGGAATATTTGCAGAGAATATTAAGAGATTACCGAGAAAATTTAGAAAAGGTATAATCTATATTGGGTTAAAGAGTAGTGGAGGAAAATTAATAGATTCAGATAGACTATATATAGGGGAGTATAAAAAGAGTAATCCAACGGCACTATTTAGTGCAAATCTTACAGATTTAAAAGGACTCGGTTGGAAAAGTAGAGCTATTAATAATAAAGATGAAATATACTATAATGAGTTTAAAAATATAAAATTTTCAGATGGTAATAAGACACTTTTAGACTACTTAAAAGAGACAACTCGTTTTGATGTAGTGGTGGCTAAAAGCACACCTGTCGATTTTATATCTATTGCAACATGCTCTTTAAAAAATCCAGAAGCAGAGATTAAAGAGGTTTTAAATATATTTAAGTGTCCAAGTAGTAGTGAACTTGTTAGAGTTGTTGGTGGTAGTGTCGATGCCTTTTCAGATACTGCAGATAAAAATGCCACTCCGTCAGAGACACTCTTATCATCGATAGATAAACCTATTATAGGATATGATGAGTTGGCAGATAATAAAGTTTTCCTCGACTCTTTAAATATCCCAAATGATAAAAGCATTATAAAAGCTCAATTTTCTGTTGGTATAAAACCAACTCCAAAATATCTATACCAAAACGATACAATCCATATTGGAAGTTATGAGTTAAATAACTATACTAAATTTAGACTATATGGAGATAGTAGCGATAGTGTCTCTAATCTATGGAATAGGGAGATTTTAATTAGTAACGGTGAGAGAGTAATCCAAGCCAACCTTAGAGATATTAATTTAAGTAGTGGGACAGCCCTTAATATCTTAAATAGAGATACTCTCTTCGATATTCTAATTCAAAACGATACATCAGTGGATTTTACATATCTCAATATGTGTGTTCAATAGATAGATTGATTATAATGGATTGTGTAGGATAAGCTAAAATAGAGAAATAGAGATATTATAATAGACCAAAAAGAGAGTAAAACAGTGAAAAGATTACCAATAGGAATAAGTAATTTTAAAAGAGTAATTACAGATAATAACTATTTTGTGGATAAATCATTAATAATCCAAGAGCTTATAAACTCAAATGCACAAATAACTCTACTACCAAGGCCAAGGCGTTTTGGTAAGACGCTAAATCTCTCTATGCTTAGATACTTTTTTGAAAACAGAGAGAAGAGTGAAGAGCTTTTTAAAGATTTAGCCATCTATCAAACAGAAGAGTTTAAAGAACATCTAAACCGATACCCTGTTATCTTTTTGAGTTTTAAAGATATTAAAAGTAGTAGCTTTGAAGCAAGTTATAGTAAACTCTACTCTCTAATTCAAGAGGAATTTATGAGACATTTTGAAGAGATAGATATAGATAGTTTGAATTTTTTAAATAGATTAAACTATATGAATATTTTAGAAGGAAAAGCTACTCAACAAAATATAGAAAATAGCCTAATCTTGTTATCTAAACTATTATCAGAAAGATACAATCAACCAGTTGTAATCCTTATAGATGAGTATGACACCCCAATTCACGCCTCATACTTGCATGGATATTACAACGAATTTATAGAGTTTATACGAAATCTACTTAGTGGGGCATTTAAAGATAATGAGTTTTTATATAGGGGAGTTATTACAGGGATTTTAAGAGTTAGTAGAGAGTCTATTTTTAGTGGGCTGAATAATATTGCTACTTATTCTATAGTTGATTATGAATATAGTAATAAGTTTGGATTTACTATTAATGAGACCAAACAGATATTAACTGATTTTGGATTAGCTGATAAATATGATGAAGTGAGTGACTCATATAATGGCTATGAGATAGGAGAAGAGACCATATTTAACCCTTGGTCTATTATAAACTTTATTGCTGATAAGAGACATAGACTTTTGCCATATTGGGCAAATACATCATCTAATGAGTTACTAAAACACCTAATCAATATCTCTTCTCTAAATTTTAAAAAGAGTTTAGAGGCATGGTTAAATGGAGAGAGTATTAGAACAGAGATAGATAGCAATATAGTCTTTAGTGAGATAGAGAAAAATGATAAAAATATCTACTCATTACTCTTTTTTAGTGGATATTTAAAGTGTATAAATAAGGAGTTGATAAATAAAACCTACCATTGTGACCTGACCATACCAAATAAAGAAGTTCACTATATCTTCAGAAATATAATATCAAGTTGGTTAAATGATAGTTTTAGAGATGATAGATTAAATCTACTCTTACAAGCTTTAATTAATGGAGATATAGAAGTTTTTGAAGAGCTATTTAGCGAATTTGTTTTAGAGACACTTTCGTTTTATGATGTTAATCAGAAAAATGAAGAGGCAGTATATCATGCCTTTTTACTTGGAATTTTAATAAATCTAACCGATTATGAGGTAATTTCCAATAGAGAAGCAGGACTTGGTAGAGTTGATATTATACTACTTAATAAAGAAGATAAAAATAGATTGGCTATTATTATGGAGCTAAAGAGGATTAATAAATTTAGAGAAAAGACCAAAGAGATGGCTTTGAAAAATGCTCTTAAACAGATAGAAAACAAGAGATATGAGCTGGAAGTGAAAAAGAGAGGATATAGCAATATTTTAAAAATGGGAGTAGTCTTTGATGGTAAAAGGGTTTGGGTGAAGAGGTAGAATTAAAATCTAAGATACCTAACATATTAGATTATCTCTAACTTTTAAAAAAGAGAATGGAGCAAGAGGCGATTTATGTGTGATGAGGTTTAACAATATTTTTTTGCTATAATAAA
>JALWZK010000339.1 GCA_027002665.1 Campylobacteraceae bacterium
GTATTACAGGGGTGTATTATGTTAAAAGATTTTGTAAAAATAGAGACATTTTTAACTGTTGCAAGAGAGAGAAGCTTCTCGAAGGCATCTGCCAAGCTTGGAATTTCGCAACCGGCAGTTACTCAACAGATTAAATATATCGAAAATTATCTTGAAGCTAAGATTATAGATAGAAAAAAAAATGGTTTAAAATTGACGGCTGAAGGTGAAGAGTTTTACAATATTGCCACCCACTTAGAGAAGTGTATAAACAATCTTGAGAAAGATATATTAAAAATTATAAATAAAAAAATAACATTTAGATTGGCGGCATCATTTACAATTGGCTCATATATCATTCCCGGAGAGTGCTTAAATACCATTAGTCAAAATATTGGAAATGATATAAATTTAAGTATCGATACATCAGATAAAATTATTCAAGGCCTTAAGGATAAAAAGTTTGATGTAGGATTAATTGAAGTGCCTATCTTTGATGAAGATTTAATATATAGAGAGTGGTTTGATGATGAGTTGGTCATAGTCTCTAATACTCCAATTCCTAAAACTTTGAGAACAGAGGAGTTATATAACTTTAAATGGGTATGTAGAGAACAAGGTTCACATACGAGAAAACTACTCACTGAAGTATTTGAAGAGTTGGGTGTATCATGTAAAAGTTTCAATGTCTTATCAGAGGTTAGCAATACAACAGCCGCACTTCAGAGTGTAAAGAGAGCTAACAAATTAAATAAAGAACCAACTGTTACAATTATATCCAAACATGCAGTATCTGAAGAGGTGCATAAAAAAGAGCTGTATGAGGCTCGAATATATGGGTTTACAATGAGTAGAAAATTTTATATAGTTTACTCTAAACATAATAAGAATAATGTCTTTATCGATAATGTAGTAAACTATATACTATCGGGTAACTGTTAAATAGGAACTACTCTATATAGTGTGTTCCAAGTGACTTTTCTCGCTTTAAAGCCCCCTCAACTATTGAGGAGGCTGTATTTAATCTCAACTCCAATAGTCTGCCTATATCTCTATTTTTCATATCATATATAATATTTTTTGCTTCAAGCAGACCCTTCTTAGTTCTAATTATCCCCACATCTTCCCACATAATCTTTCTAAGACGGCGTTTATACTCTTTATCTTTTCCATGATGAATAATATTTCTATACTCTTTATCAAATATAGGAATCTTATACTCTCTCTGCTCTTTCCCTAAAATGTCCTCTACAGCTCTCTTAGCAAATACAACTGCCTCTAACAGAGAGTTAGAGGCTAATCTATTTGCTCCATGCACACCTGTGCTTGATGCCTCTCCAATAACATATAAACCATCAATCCCTTCAACTCTACCATTTAAATCTGACTTTATTCCACCTACAGCATAGTGAAAAGCTGGAGATATTGGAACTTTATCCTTTGGAAAGTGGTATCCTAATGCCTCAAATGTCTTTGTAATATTTGGAAATCTATTTTTAAACCACTCCTCTTCAAACATAGAAAAGTCCAGATATACCTCTTTTTTAGTCTCTCTCTTATAATCAAAAATTGCACGACTTACAATATCTCTACTCGCCAACTCCCCTCTCTTATCATAATTGAATAGAAATCTATATCCATCTTCATCTACAATATATGCCCCTTCGCCCCTTAAAGCTTCAGTTAAGAGGAGTTTTCTCGCAAATGGAGTCTTTACAAATACAGTTGGGTGAAACTGCATCATCTCCATATCTCTAAGTTCAATACCCTTTTCTACGCATATTCCATGAATATCGGCAGATACAGTCCTTGAATTTGTATTATACTCATATAGAGAGCCAACTCCACCACTTGCTATAATTATATCTTTCGCATATATGGTTTGTGGTTTATAGTTTACCAACGCCTTTACACCATAACATCTTCCATTCTCTATTAGGAGGTCATATACGAGAGTATTTCTCTGAAGTTTATGTTGATTTTGAACCATCATAAAGTAGTGCATATATCTACCTGTAGCATCTCCTCCTGCACGGACTATTCGAGCTTTTGAGTGAGCCGCCTCTTTAGTATAGAGTATATTTCCATACTCATCTCTATCAAATTCCATACCACGAGAGATAATATCGGAGGTCGTCTCCAATGATGTGCTACTTAAAATCTCAACCGCCTCTCTTATATTATGATTTGCACCTGCCACGATAGTATCTCTTATATGTAGAGGTATATCATCACTATCCAATGCCGTCGCCATTCCACCTTGAGCATAGAATGTGTTACACTCCCAAGGAATATCTTTACAGACAACCAGAACACTCTTCTCTCTTGGTATATTCATTGCTGAATATAATCCCGCAATACCTGCACCAATTATTAAAATATCATATCTATTCATCTCTATCTCTTATCTATCTTTTTATCTCTATCTACCCAATATGGGTCTGCTTTAAATCCACAACCGTTCAATATTAACAAGCTAAAAAATGTTATAATTAAAATATGAAAACAGCAGATTCTATAATTAAACAACTAAAACTCCTACCTCAATTTAAACCATTAAACAGACACTACTGCTATGATAGATTTCTCTCATCACTAATTCCAAGATATAGAAGAGCCATAGCCTTTGTATATATTAAAAGCGATACTCTATATATAGCCCTTTCTCACCCCGGAGTAAAAATGGAACTTAATTCTAATAAAGATTTGTTGAAATCTATTTTAACTAAGCTCATAAATACAGATAAGAGTTGTAAAGATTTAAAAGCGAGTAGAATTGTATTATTTAATACAAATAGAGTAAAAATTGAGAGGGAAGAGGAGAAAGAGACAGTTCTGCACTATGAGGAGAGGGCATCAGGAGATTTTGAGATAAAGACAGAGGATAAAGATTTAGAACAGAGATTTATTGATATTAAAG
>JALWZK010000340.1 GCA_027002665.1 Campylobacteraceae bacterium
ATAAGTTAATACTCTCTCAAAAATATAAAACATATATATATAGCAATATAACCCAAGAGATAGAATAGAATAACCAACTTATATAGTTTTAAACTCGCTGCTAATATATTTGCAATCCATACAACACTTAAGACTACAAATAGGGTAATATATAGTATAATAAATAGATTAGTCTGTGAATAGAATATAAATATAGATAGTAGTGTAGCAACAACTGCACTAACTCCTATGGTTACAACTATTGTTCCAAGAAAATTGGGTAGGACAAGATAGTATCGCTTCTCATATATCCTATCAGCTATAAATCTTGTAAATGGAAGTTGTAGAAAACCTGTCAATATAGAGCTTATGGCGAGAGCTGATACATAGGTAACTGATGATTTTAATATAATATTATTGGGGTCTTTTGTCTGATATAGATATATATTGGTTAAACCAATCCCAAGTATTATAATCATAGATATAACCCAAGGGCCACTACTCAATACAGCGGAGTATCCAAAAGTCTTAACAACGGAGGTTAGTGTTCTCTCCTCAAGAATTTTTTTTAACTGAAACCCTATTCCTGCCATTCTGCTCTCTCCAATACATCTCTATATACTTCTCTATAGTTATCTAAGAATATCTCTTGAGTATAGAATCTATTTACTCGTTCAATAGCACTCCTCTGTGCCTTTAACCACTCCTCTTCATTGGTCAATAGCTTAATATATCCATCTGCCAACTGTTTTACATTTGCTATCTCACATACAACTCCAGCCTTTCCCAATGCTCTATCTTCAGGGTTTTCACCTCCATATATAAGCTCCTTACATGAGCCTACATCGGTGCTTACACATGGAACCCCTGCGGCAAACCCCTCCAATATCACAAGAGGCATACCCTCACTAATGGAGGTTAGTGTCAATATCCCACTTTTCGGTAAAATATCCACAATATTTTGAAATCCTAAAAATTTAATATTCTCTTTTACATCTAATATATCTATTAAATCTCTACACTCATTGGCATACTCCTTCTCCTCATCATCGGGTCCAACTACCCAAGCCTCGACATCGGGAATAGTATCGGCAGTAACCCTAATAGCTCTAATAAAGGTTTTTATATCTTTAATAGATACAACTCTCCCAATAAGTGTAATAACTTTTGGAACGCCTTTGGGTCTATCTTTTAGAGTTGCACCAAGTTTTTTAATATCAACCCCATTGGGAATTACTCTACATAGCTTAGGGTCTGCTCCATATAGAATCTGTGTCTGTTTGGCTACTCCAAAGAGTGAGAGAATTGGATTTGCTCTACTATAACTCATCTTTCCAATTCCCTCAAAAAACCTAACCCACATACCTTGAATATAGTTATCCTCTGCCGACTCTCTCAATAGTTCAATCTTTTTATATAGACTCATAGAGGTAGAGATGAGGTCAATTTTTCTCTCCTTAGTATATATTCCATGCTCCGTTAATATAAAAGGTTTACCGGTATCATTGGATATGAGTGCCGATAGAAATCCGGCATAACCTGTCGATGGGGAGTGGATAATTTTACCTTTTCGTTTAACAAATTCAGCAAGTTTTGCCATCTTCCATACAGGAATTAGGATACTTCTAACAGTCCAAAAGTAGTCTATAAATGGTATCTCGGGACAGTTCTCACTATTCTTAGTGGTTGTAAAATACCATGACTCTCTACTATATAGAAATATCTCTTCACTTATCTTTTTGAGATAGAAATCTAAGCTCATAGCCTCTTCTGGAAAGGGAATAGTGTTATCTCTACTACTAAACCAGTGGTATAACTCCTTCACAGCCTCAAAACTCTCCTCATCTCCATCTATGGCTCGAATTGGAGGCTTATTCCCCTCTTCAAACATAAATGTCTCTACCATAAAGACCAAATTATCAGATAAATCATATAGGGGTTTAGCAGAATACTCCTCTCTTTTACTTCCAATAAAGACTATTCCAAACTTATACTCCGGCATACCTTTAATAATTTGAGCTATCCAAGAGGATACTCCCCCTCTCACATAGGGAAAAGTTCCCTCACAAGGAATTACTATATCGGGTTCACCCCTATCGAATACCACTCTCAATCTCTTCTTCTCCACATAGAAATTAGAGGTTTAAGTCGTAAATCAAGATTAAACTGCTCTGGTAAGATAAAGTCAGATACCTCGTTATATTTTCTCAATCCATATTTAATCTCTGCAAGGAAAGTCGCCATTGCCTCTCTGGGGACACCCAACTCTATAGCTTTTAAAAATGCCTTTTCCGCCTCGATGTAGTCTCTATTAAATATGTGAATTTTTCCGAGTAGGACAAAAGCGTTAGAGTTTGATTTTATCTCCTTGAGTATATTTTCAATCTTTGTAGTATAAAATCCTGATAACTGTTCATCTGCTACACCGTGGAATATAAACTGCCAATAGGTATTTGCCAACTCAAAATTATATTTCTCCAACACATCTCCCTTTGCAAACTTAATCTTATTTTGAAGCTCGGTAATTCTATCATTTAACTTTTTCTCAAATGAGGATACCAATGCAAAAGCGTATAGTCTTGTCTCATCGGAGCTATCGGATAGAAAATGTTTTATCCTCCCAATATTTCCCTGTGCGTTGCTATCATATAGAATTTTGAGCGACTTTATCTTATCATCACTACTTATCTCCTCTCTATTCCTACCCTCCATAGTTAAAATCCCCTCTTGAAATTTACTATACACAATAGGAAACTGTGCCACCTCATCTTCAAAATTTATATTCTCATAAGTGGGACGACTAACTCTATTTGTTGCCCAAGAGAGTCCAAATAGAACCATTATAATAGTTAGTAAAATTCCGATAAATAGCAACCCTACATTAATTATTAAGAAGAATATAAA
>JALWZK010000341.1 GCA_027002665.1 Campylobacteraceae bacterium
TTGTAGATTTTTTAACTCTTCAATATTGTCTTTCTCTCCATAAAATGTAATGGTGTAAAAACTCCCATCACCCTTTACAAAACCTATTGGCATATCACGATTTAGACTCTTAATTGCTTTTGCAATGGTCTCAAAATTTACCCCATACCGTTTTGCTTTAAATGGGTCAACCTCTATATTAATGGCACTCTGATACCCTCCAAAAACCTCTACATTTCCAATATTCTTATTGCTAAGTAACATAGGTTTAATAAAACTATCAGCTATCTTTCTAATATCAGCCAAAGAGATAGTTTTATCTCTGGGGCTAAGAGAGATAACATCAACAGGTAGTGTAAAATCTCCTGCTGTATAGATGGCAGGGTTTACATTTGGTGGAAGTTTAGCCTTTGCAATGCTTAGGGCATTTGCCACATCAACAGCGGCCGCATTTAACCCCTTTTTATAGTCAAATTCAGCTTTTACAATAGAAAAACCTGCCACATTTATACTACTTACATCTGTTACAAGTCCCAGTCTTGAAATCTCCTGCTCTATGGGTTTAGATACGGTTGAGGTTGCAACTTGTGCGGTTGCTCCGGGAACTTGAGTAATTACAATAACCTGTGGAGGGTTAGCATCTGGAAATAGATTCTTAGGTAGAGTAATAAGCCCAATAATACCCATTATAAAAAATGCGATAATCGTTGAATAGAGTGTATAGGGTCGTTTATAGAAAAAGTCAAACATACTCTACTCCTCTACTTTTAGAGCATAACCCGATGTAAGTTTCAATAAAATATCAGGTTTGGCTACTACTATCTTTTTACCTTCAAGATTGTCTGAAATGGCTACACCCTGCTCTGCACTCTCTAAGATATGAACCTCTTGTGGTCTAACCCTATTGCCATTTACAACCAATACAAAACTCTTGCCATCTCTATTTAAAATGGCATCAAATGGTAAAAGTGTAGCTTGTTGATTAAATATTACTACATCTACTTGAACTCTATCCCCTGTTACCAGAGAGTTGTCATTTGTATAGACTTTATATTCAGATAGTCCATGAAAGGTGCTACTTAGTGGGGTTGCACTATATAATTTATGGTTTAAAATCACACCTCTAATCTTAATTTCACTTGGAACTCTAACCTTTAAATAGAACCCATTTTTTGAACGGATTGATAAGAGTGGTTTACCGGGACCACTAATTGCCCCTTGACTAACAAAACTCTTAGATACTACTCCATTCACAGGAGAGGTAATCTTTGCATAAGATAGATTATTTCTAAGCGATACAATTTTCTCTCTTAAAGCGTTAATCTTCGCTTTAATAGAGGCTATTTGACTACTCTCTCTTTGGGACTGCTCAATAGATGCACCTTGCACTTTGAGTAGTTTTAGGGTTCTTCTATGTGTAGCCTCTAAGTTTTTTAGAGTAACTCTATAGGCTCTAATTTGAGATTTAATCTCATTAATACCACTTTTAATAGAGGTTGTATCCAATCTAACAACCACTTCACCCTTTCTGACACTCTCTCCCGTCTTTTTTATCTTCTCAACCCTTGCCGATATTCTTGAAGCGATTTGGACATCATTATCGTTATTTACCTCTGCCAAGTAGGGAAGAGTCAATTTAACATTAGATATTTTAGGAGTTATGGCTGAAACTACTATTGGATAGATAATCGCTTTTGGAGTTGAAGCATCTCTCGCTCTTGCCTCTTTAACCTTTTTAATCCCTACGATAGCAAGTCCTGCGACTATAGCTACAAATATAATAAACTTTAAAAGACCTTTTATATATCTCATTGAACTATCTCCTCAATATTATTAGCATAAATTACTGCAAGTTCCATAAGTGTCTGCCACTTTTGAGCTTTGGCTTGATAAATCTTAGCTTTAGCCTCAACCAAATCATCTTCATATCTCAAATACTCCTCTATGGTCATTCTGCCACTCTCATAACTCACCTTTGCAATTTTTAAAAGTTGCTCCCTCTTTGCTATGGAGTTCTCTCCGAGGGAGATACTATTTTCAAGTAGGGGAAGTGACCTATTTAATCTTTTTGCCTTTGCCATAAGCTCATCTTGAAGTTTCTCTAACTCCACTTGACTACTCATTAACTCCACCTTAGATTTCATAATGGCTCTATCTTGTGCTTTTGCAAGAAGTGGAATTTTAACTACTACACCAATATCTCCATAATCCTTATGGACAAAATCACTATTGTTATAGGCGTCTGCCATAGAGTAGGAGTAACTTCCATGTGCAAAGACAGCAGGGTTTAACTTCTCTTTTTGAGCCTTAACTTCAAGTCTATTTGCTTTTATCTTCTCTTGGAGAGGTTTTAGAGAACCTAACTCATCTTGGAAAACACTATTTAACTCCTGCATTGGAATTGAGTGGGTAATCTCTATACCTGTTAAGCTTTCAATTCTATCTATTATCTCCTGTTTCTTTAACTCAATACTATTTTTGGCAATGGCAATCTGATTTAATCCATCTTCTAACTTATAGAGTGCAGAGGCAGGAACTCGTCCACTATCTACTTTTACTTGAAGGACTCTTTTTGTCTCTTGTAGAGAGTTCTCTTTCTGCTCCAATGACCCCTCTAACTCCTCTAAATATCGTAAATTGGCATTACTTCCCACAATTAACGCCTCATTCTTAAGTAAATCTATCTCTCTTTTAGCTCTAAGACTACTCTGCATAGCTTTTGCTTTCTCTATCATTGTTGAGATAGACTCTACAAAGATAGGCATTGTGAACTTTACACCTACTCTCAATATATTTTTACTAAAGGGTTGAGCTATATTATGGTTTTTTAACATTTTAGCCGACTCATTTGGAGCGATGGGAACAAGAGCTGTATCTCTTGTATATCTATCCAATGATGT
>JALWZK010000342.1 GCA_027002665.1 Campylobacteraceae bacterium
AAAATCAACCATCTCTAATAGAGATAGTAAAAAAGATACGAGAAAAAGGGCATAGAGGACCAATTCTATTGCGATTTCCACACCTTATTAAAAAGCAGATAAGTAAACTCTATTTTGAGTTCAATAGAGCGAGGGACGAGTTTGAGTATAATGGGGAGTTTAAGGCTCTATTTCCACTAAAGGTAAATCAATTTCCAAATTTTGTGAACTCACTTATAGATGTGTCTAAGGAGTATAGTTATGGATTGGAGGCAGGAAGTAAAGGAGAACTCATTATTGCTATGACCCATACCCCCTTAGGCTCTCCAATTACGGTAAATGGATTTAAAGATAAGGAGATGATTTCTCTCTGCTTTATAGCAAGTTATATGGGACACAATATCACTATCACTATTGAGGGGCTTGGAGAGTTAAAGACTATTATAGAGGTTGATAGTGAATTTAACCACCATATCAAACCTAAGATTGGAATTAGAGTTCGACTTCATAGCTCTGGAATTGGTATCTGGGCAAAGAGTGGAGGGTATGGCTCTAAGTTTGGATTAACCTCAACGGAGATATTGGAGGCTTATGAGTTATTAAAGCAAAGCACTCTATTGGATAGACTCTATATGATACATTTTCATATAGGCTCACAGATGAATCAAATTGCCCCCCTTAAAAAAGCTCTAAGAGAGGTGGGAAATATATATGCCGATTTAAAAAGGAGAGGTGCCAATAAGTTAAATGCCATCAATATTGGTGGAGGCTTAGCAGTTGAGTATTCACAACATATAAATAGTAAAGAGTTAAACTATTCTCTAAAGGAGTTTGCCAACGATGTAGTCTTTTTAATAAAGGAGATTTCTAAAAATAAAAATATAGATGAGCCTGATATATTTACTGAATCTGGGAGATTTATAGCCTCTAACCACGCTATATTGGTTGCACCTGTATTAGAGCTATTTTCAAGTGAATATCATGAGAAGAGTTTAAGATTGAAAGATAAAAATCCACCTTTAATAGAGGAACTCTATGCACTACTAAAAGCTATAAATCGCTCAAATGCAAGGGAGTATCTACATGATAGCCTTGACCATATGGAGAGTCTATTAACTCTATTTGATTTGGGATATATAGATTTAGAAGACCGCTCAAATACAGAGATTTTAGTAAATCTAATTATAAAAAAGGCTATTATGCTCTTGAAAGATGAGGATACAGATGAGTTAAAGATACTTCAAGATAAAATTCAAGAGAAGTATCTCATTAACTTTTCAGCTTTCCAATCCCTACCGGACTTTTGGGGATTGGGACAGAACTTTCCAATAATGCCTATAGATAGATTGGACATTAAACCGACAAACTCTGCAACACTTTGGGATATTACCTGTGATAGTGACGGTGAGATAACATTTAATAGAGACAAGCCTCTCTATCTACACGATATAGATATAACCCAAGATGAGTATTTTATAGCTTTCTTCTTAACAGGGGCATATCAAGAGATTCTGGGTATGAAGCACAATCTCTTTACACACCCTACGGAGGTTGTTGTAAATTTTAATAAAGATGGAACATATAGATTAGATAATTTAATAGAGGCACAAAATCTCATAGATGTATTGGAGGATTTAGACTATAATAGAAATTTAATAGATAAACAACTCAAATATATGATAGAGGAGTCAAAACTGCTTAATCATTCTCAAAAAAGAGATTTTCTTGGTAAACTTTATCTATATTTAAGTGAAAATAGCTATCTTAAGACTATTCAATTAAAGAGAGAGGATTTTAATAGTGATAACTCTATTTAAAAATATCAAAGAGGACTTTTTAAATGTAAAGAGAAATGACCCGGCTTTACACTCAACATTTGAGCTATTTTTTAACTATCCGGGATTATGGGCACTTCTATTCTATAGAGTTGCAAACTCTCTACATAGAAGAGGTTTAAGATTGATTCCCAGATTTATATCGGCAGTTGCACAGTTTCTAACGGGCGTCGATATTCACCCGGCGGCTACTATTGGAAAGAGACTCTTTATAGACCATGGTATAGGAGTTGTAATTGGAGAGACCACTATTATAGAGGATGATGTTCTAATATATCAGCAGGTCACACTTGGAGGGGTTAGCCTATCACCGGGAAAACGACACCCAACAATTCAAAATAATAGTATTATAGGTGCAGGTGCAAAAGTTTTGGGAAATATCACTATTGGAGAACACTCAAGAATTGGTGCTAACTCTGTAGTCTTAAAAGATGTGCCACCACACTCAACGGCTGTTGGAGTTCCTGCAAGAATTATTAGGTGCGATACAGGAGAGAGAAAACTTAGACATGATATGTTACCAGATGTAAATAGAGAGATTTTTCACTACTTAATTAAGCGAATAGCCGTCTTAGAGAAGAGTTTAAAGACGGGGGATATTCAGCTTATGGAGAAAGAGGACCATGAATTGACAGAGATATACTCTGAATTTATAAAATCGATGTAGGATAAAAGAGTAATATAGTCTCTTTTATCTATTTTAAAGTGTATTTATATTACATTTTGTTTAAAAAATGCTATTAAGAAAAATATTATATCTCTTTTATATTAGATTTTTGATAAAATTAAACGGTAATATTAATAGAATAAGAAGAAAAGGACGCCAATGATAGAAACAATAGAGATTATACAGAATGAATTACCAAAATATAATGGTCTTACACGAATGGAAAAGAGTTATGGATTGTCTCATTTAGAGGAGTGGATACCAGAAAATGGTCATTTAGATACATTAATTGAGAAATTTGCAGAAAAATCTCTCGATATTAGACCATTTTTAAATAAAATTGGACTTTTAGAAGAGGAAGAGGAAGGAGTATTACTCTCTTAACCAATAACAGA
>JALWZK010000343.1 GCA_027002665.1 Campylobacteraceae bacterium
CTATTAAGGTATTATATATACAGGTATTCCATCTCTTGTCAGATTCCAAACCTCTTCCATATCATCATTACTTAAGGCGATACACCCCTCTGTCCAATCCATAAGCATTGGAAACCAATCTCCAAAAGGGGATAACGACCAATTTGATGGAGTTCCATGTATCATTATCATACCACCTGCATTGACATTTAACTTTTTTGCACGAGCTTTATCTCTCTTATTTGGATATGAGATATGGAGAGATTTATTATAGAGTTTACTCTTCCGTCTCCAATCTAAAATATAAACCCCCTCTGGAGTCTTCATATCCCCCTCCATCTCCTTAGCACCCTTTGGAACTGCCCCTAAGGAGATATGATACTTGGCAAATATCTGTCCATTTGCCGATAGATATAACATTCTTGTTGATTTTTTGATAATAATCTTATCTGCGATGGTATAAGATTCATTCCCAATCAGTGTAGTAATAAATAGTAAAATAGCTATCCATCTACGCATATTCCTCCCCTTCTAAAATCTAATAGAATCTTTTCTCTAACTCTATCACACTCTACCTGAAGGGATTTTAAATTTCGACTATTATCTATTAAATATGTAGCCTTTAACTTTTTAGCTTCTATATCAAATTGTGCCTTCAGCCTCTTTTTTGCATCATCTAACGATAAGTTGTCTCTCTCCATTAATCTTTTTAACTGTATCTCTCTTGGCGTATATACAACTATAACCTTCTCTATGGGATAACGGTTCGTCTCAAAAAATAGCGGAATATCTACAAGATATGGTTGTTTAAGATTATCATATTCGATTGATACTCTATAAATCTCTTGATATATTAGAGGGTGAAGCAACTCCTCAAGAGCCTTTTTAGCCCCCTTATTCGAGAATATTAAACCACCAAGTAGTCTTCTATCTACTCTATTATCTTCTTTAATATATCTACTTCCAAAGAGTTTAACTATCTCTAAATAGTTTCTATCCAATATTATATGTGCTATCTTATCTGCATCTATAATATTAAATCCAAAATCTATAAATCTATTTGCTACTGTAGTCTTACCTGTAGCGATTCCACCTGTTAAGGCGATAGCATATTTAAAAGACATTTTGATTCTTACTCATTATCTTTTTCTTCTCCTCTTAAACCACTCAACTATTCCAATACCAACTACTACCAATATTATGATAAAGATTATAGAGCCTATAATAATCTCATTGGTTATAGGCTCTTTTAGATTAAACATCTACTACCTTTTGACATCTATCACATAGACTATTCTCATCTTCACTTGCATATCTCCAACATCTTGGACACTTCTTTTTATCAACTAATGAGACAATATAGGTAGAGTTATCTATGGTAAATTGAGCTAACTCTCTACCCGATTTAGTTGTATCCATTCTACTAACTACAAACCAATCCTCTAAATCTCTTCTATTTTTAATAGGGAATTTGGAAATATCTCCAATAATCTCTAACTCTAAGGTTGATTTAATAATCTTCTCTTTTTTAACTCTATCAACTATTTCGGAGAAGCTATCTCTCGCCTGTAATAGAATCTTATCATTAAAACTATCTCCAACCGTAGGTATCTCCTGATATACTAAATCAAATACGCTCTCCATATCCCCCTTTAAGATAGTAGGAGCATAATCCAATACCTCATCAACTGTATATGTTAGAGTAGGAGCAATTAATCCTAACATAGATTTGGTAATTAGTAGCATGGCAGATTGTGTAGCTCTTCGTGTTTGACTATCCTTTGCATCGCAATAGAGTCTATCCTTTGTAATATCCATATAGATACCACTTAACTCATTTATAATAAAATTGTTTAAAATAGAAAATCCTCTTAAAAAGTCATACTCATCAAAACTACTCTTAACTGAATTAAATACCTCTCTCGCTCTATTTAAAATCCATCTATCAAGCTCTCCATACTCATTAAGTTCAACTAAGCTCTCCAATCCATCTATATTTGCCATTAAAAATCTAAGGGTATTTCTAATCTTTCTATACTGCTCTGCGGTCTGCTTTAAGATATTATTAGATATTTTAAGGTCATTCTGATAATCACTTAGTGCTACCCAGAGTCTCAATATCTCAGAGCCATACTGTTTAATGACCCTATCGGGTGCTATTACATTCCCCTTAGATTTACTCATCTTCTCACCCTTCTCATCAACTGTAAATCCGTGTGTGATGAGGTTTTTATATGGGGATACCTTATTGATAGCAGAGCTTAATAGGAGTGAAGATTGAAACCAACCTCTATGTTGGTCACTCCCCTCTACATATAGGGAAGATGGATACTCTCCAGCGTCATAGTTCCCACTCTTTAAGACAGCATTCCAAGTTGAACCACTATCAAACCATACATCCAGAATATCATTAATCTTCTCCAACTCATCTGGATTATATTTTGAGTTCTCTGGTAGTAACTCCTCAATACTCATATCATACCAAGCATCTGCACCTCTATTTTCAAATATTGAAGCGATATTCTCTAAAACATCTCTATCTAAGATTATCTCCTTAGTCGATTTTTTTCTAAAGAATGCAATAGGAACTCCCCAACTTCTCTGTCTTGAGATACACCAATCGGGTCTCCCCTCTATCATAGGTTTCAATCTATTTTTTGAGGTAGTCGGATAGAATGTTACCCCCTCTAAGGCTTCTAATGCTAATTCTCTTAAACTCTTATCTTCCCCTTTTAATTTATCATCAATGGAGATAAACCACTGATTTGTAGCTCTATATATTAGAGGTTTCTTTGTTCTCCAACAGTGTGGATATGAGTGGGTAAATTTTGTAACTTTTAAAAGATTTTCTCCAAGAAGCTCCAGAATAGGTTCATTTGCTTTAAAGATGTGCATACCTACAAACTCTTGAGGGTTTGGAATTAAATTTAATCCAACTATAGACTCATCAAAACAGCCTCTCTCATCAACCGGCATAATAACTTCAAGGTTATATTTTAATCCAACTCTATAGTCATCTTCTCCATGTCCCGGAGCAGTATGGACACACCCAGTTCCTCCGTCCATTAATACATGTTCACCCAATACTATAGTTGAAGTTCTACTATTTAGTGGATTTATGGCATTTAAATTTTCTAAATCTTTGGCGTTAAATCTCTGAACAATCTCACCCTCTACTACACCCTCATCTACCATAGCTCTATATCTTGCCTCTGCTACAATATATCCATCTCCACTTAAGATATATATCTCGTCAGGATTTAGAGAGATACCTGTATTTGACGGGAGCGTCCAAGGTGTAGTAGTCCAGATAATAACTCCTACTTCTTCTTTTATATTCAATCTCTCTTTTGCCTCATCGGATAGTTTAAAATTGACATAGATAGAGTAGTCCTCTTTATCCTGATACTCAACCTCTGCATCAGCTAAGGCGGTTCTCGCCGCCCATGACCAAAATATAGGTTTATGTCTCTCAATTAAAAGTCCTCTCTCAGCAATATCACAGAGAGTTCGATAGATATTTGCTTCAAATTTAAAGTCCATTGTCAAATAGGGATTATCCCAATCTGCCATAATCCCCATCTTCTTAAAACTCTCTCTCTGAATATTGACAAACTTAGAGGCGTGGTTTCTACATAGTTCTCTAAATTTGGATACCCCCATAGCCTCCTTTTTAGCTTTTCCAATCTTCTCTTCAACTTTCTGCTCAATCGGAAGTCCATGGCAGTCCCAACCTGCAGTCATTCGGACAGCTTTTCCCTGAAAATAGTTATGCTTTAATATAATATCCTTTAAGATTTTATTTAGTGCATGTCCAATATGAATATCACCATTTGCATAAGGGGGACCATCATGTAGAGTAAATATCTCTGCTCCCTCTCTATTTGCCTTCATCTTCTCATATAGTTTTTTATCATACCATCTCTTATATCTCTTTGGCTCACTGTTTGGCAAATTTCCACGCATTGGAAATTTGGTTTTTGGAAGTAGTAATGTATCTTTGTAATCCATATATATAACCTTATCCTAAATAGTTGGCGTGATTATATCTAAAAGTGGATATAATTATCAAAAAAAGATAATAGATTATGGTAAAAAAGATTATAGATATATTAAGTAGCAGAAGACACAGTATCACATTTGCAGAGAGTTGCACAGGTGGATTGATAGTATCGACATTTACAGCTGTAGCTGGAGTCTCATCTATCTTAAATGGGGCAGTGGTAAGCTACTCCAATGAGATAAAATCTAAATGGTTGGGAGTTAGAGAGGATACTCTAATAAAATATGGAGCAGTTAGTAGAGAGTGTGTCACTGAAATGTTAGAGGGGATTATTAAGATGTCCAATGCCGACGGAGCCATTGCAGTAAGTGGAATAGCGGGTCCAGATGGTGGAACCAGAGAGAAGCCTGTTGGAACTGTCTTTATTGGAGTTCAATATTTAGATAGGGTTGTAGTCAAAAAGTTTAATTTTACAGGTAGTAGAGTGGAGATACAGAGAAAAGCGACAGATAGTGCAGTTAGGCTTTTTATAAAAATTCTATAAAAATTTATAAAAACTATTGACATATTATCTTTCATAGGCTATAATTTCGACCACTTATTTAAAATTGTGTGACCCGTTAGCTCAGTAGGTAGAGCAACTCCCTTTTAAGGAGTGGGCCCCAGGTTCAAATCCTTTAGGGGTCGCCATAATAGAATAGGTCGATTAGCTCAGTTGGTAGAGCGCTACCCTTACAAGGTAGATGTCACTAGTTCGAGTCTAGTATCGACCACCATTTAACTGTAAATGCGACGGTAGTTCAGTTGGTTAGAATACCTGCCTGTCACGCAGGGGGTCGCGAGTTCGAGCCTCGTCCGTCGCGCCATCTCTTTCTTTTAATTTTTTCCCAGAACCTCCATAGTTTATAAAATTCTTAAATTACAATCAATACACATTTATGTTATAATATAGCCATTATAAAAATAAAGGAATGAGTATGAATCAAAGAACCATTCGTAAGCCGGTCGAAGTTACGGGTATAGGTCTGCATAAGGGTGAACCAATTAAATTGAGACTTGAACCTTTAAGTGAAGATGCAGGTATTATATTTTATAGAGAAGATTTAGCATTAAATATCCCACTATCCCCAAAAAATATTATCGATACTAAAATGGCTACCGTTATAGGCAATCAAAGAGGTTATATATCTACAATTGAACATCTTTTATCTACTCTTTACGCTTACGGTATTGATAATTTAAGAGTTATTGTTAATGGAAATGAGTTACCAATTATGGATGGTAGTGCAATTTCATTCTCTTTACTTTTAGATGAAGCTGGAATAGAAGAGCAGAATAGTCCCAAGAAGATTATGCGTATTAAAAAGAGTGTGGAAGTTAGAGATGGAGCTAAGTTTGTAAGATTGGAGCCAAGCAACAGAGCAACATTTAACTTTACAATAGATTTTGACCACCCTATTATTGGAAAGGAGAGTCAAAATTTTATCTTTGGAACAAGGGAGTTTATAAATGAGATTGCAAGAGCCAGAACATTTGGATTTGTTAGAGATATTCAGTATCTACAGAGTATAGGTTTAGCACTTGGAGCAAGTTTAAATAATGCTATTGGGTTAGATGATAGTAGAGTTTTAAATCCAGAGGGGTTAAGATATAATAATGAGTTTGTAAGACATAAAATTTTAGATGCTATGGGTGATATGATGGTTATGGGATATAACCTCTTAGGTGCATATAGCTCCTATGCGGGAAGTCATAAGTTAAATCATGAATTGACACTAAAACTCTTAGCAGATGCCTCAAACTATGAGATAGTGACAGTTAAAAAATCTAAAAGTAGAAGTTTTGAAAAAAGTTTTGCATAGATACGAAATAGTTATAGTAGCCATATCTTCACCTCTTATGATTGGAGTCTATAGAGATGGTATTTTGATTGAGGAGATAAAGAGAGAGGAGAAAACCTCTGAGATTCTATTAAAACTCCTAATGGATATTAGAAGTAGATATGATTATGAGCATATTATCTATACCAATGGACCCGGCTCCTATATGGCAATTAAATTGACATATATCACTCTTCGCTCATTGGAGATTTTAAAAGATATTAAATTTAGTGGTTGTGACGCATTCTCTCTAAATAATCAAACTCCAATAAAGGCTATAGGTAAATTCTATTTCGTTAAAGATAATGGCAAGATAGTCACTAAAAGATTTGATGAGGTTTTAAAGCAGGAGTTTAAACTTCCAAAAGAGCTTAGTAGCATCACCATATTGGAAAATAATAAACCATTATATATTTTACCGGCTGTCTAATGCAGGAGTATCTATATTTAACCCCAACCGATACAACTATCGGTTTTGTATCTAAGGATAGTAGTAAGATAGATATAGCAAAGCAGAGGGCAAATAATAAAAAGTATATTAGAGTAGTTAAGGATTTAAAAACTCTAAAATCATTTAGTAGAGTTCCTAATAGATATAAAAATCTTGTTAGGCGTTCCATTAGAAAGACATTTATTATGCCAAATGGAAACTCCTATAGAGTAGTAAAGAATAGTAAACATAATCTACTCTTAGATAGATTGGAGTATGCCTTTAGCTCTTCAGCCAATTTAAGTGGAGAGGCTTATAATAGGGAGTATGCCTTTAGTAAGGCAGAGGTTATTATATGTGAACCAAATAGTAAAAACCTCAACCCCTCAAAGATATATAGGTTGGGGTTAAACACTATAAAATCGATTAGATAGCTACTTAGCTTTTACAATAATCGGCTCCAATTTAATCTCTTGATTACTCTTAGCGAGTTTCGCATACTCCCTTGCATGTTGATAATCTCCCATTGTATAGTATAGTAGAGCAATATTTTTATAACTATTTTGAGTAACTGGGTGGTTCTCTCCAAATATTTTTCTATTAATTTTTAGAGATTTCATATAGTCATTTAATGCCTCTTGATACTCTCCCAGCTCCTCATGAAGCACAGCTAAGTTATTATAGCTAAGTGCCGTCTCCTGTAGCTCCTTTCTAATAATTGCCTCTTTAATTTTAACTGTTTTGGTGGTATATTCTAACGCTTTTTGTCTATCTCCCATTTTTGCATAGAGTATTCCCAGATTATTATAACTCTCTGCTGTCTGACTATCATTTTGACCTAAAATATCCTCCCTTATCTTTAAAGAGGCCTTGATATACTCTAACGCCTTTCTAAACTCTCCAATCTTTTTATACGCAACTCCTAAGTTATTGTAAGTTGTAGCTAAGCTTAAATCTCCTGTAGTAATCTTCTCTTTTATTGCTATTGCTCTCTTATATAGTGATATTGCCTTTTGGTATTCACCATTGCGATAGGCATTTACCCCTTGATTATTTAGAGTATCTGCCCTTTTTAATAGATTTTCTCTCTCTATTCTCGATATATTATTATTAAAACTGCCAATATTATAGAATCCACTACTACAACCTGATATAAATAGTATAACTATTAATGTATATCTCAAATATCTATTCTCCATAATTTTTGCTAATCTTATCTAAAAATTACTTTAAACTCCTCTTAGCAATCTCCTCTAAGAGAGTGGTTGCATAGGAGCCTTTTGGGAGATAGAATTGAAAGGTGAGTTGAGCCTTCTTCTCATTATAACTAAATGCCAAATTCTCTGGCCAGACCCAAGCAAATCTTCTATCCCCCTTCAAACAGTATAGCTCTGCATCGTCAAATTTTGCCTCCAAGTATCTTGCATCTGATAAAACTCTATCTGTCCTTGCACCACAGATTAAACCTGTTGGACTCTCCAATCTTGCTAAGAAACGGCTACATGATAGATTAAAATCTTGAAGTGGATATGATTTCCCATTGGGATACTCCCTCATATCATCTCCAATAAATAGTTTAAAGAAATTTGGCTGTTTTGATAGAGCTACTATTAACTCCTTTGGATATGAGAGCAGTTTTGATGCTCTATCTATACTATTATTAGATACTGTTTTAGATATTGATACCCGAGTTGATAACCACTCATTGAATAGATAACTCTGATAGGCTGAGACCAGCAGTTTCTCTTTGGCCCCCCTCAACTTTTTTCCGGAGTGTGCTATCTCTTTCCCCTGAAGATAACTCTTATTATTCTCTCCAAATCTCTGATACCCATAGTAGTTTGGCATTCCCTCCTTCTGTATCTTTTGAGCTACTTTTTGTATTCTTAAATTTGCTTTTGGAGTAACTCTATTTAAAATAACAACAAATTTATTCCCTTTTAACTGTCCAATTTTAATTGGGGATTTGCTATAGCTATTCTCCAGAATCTCTATCTTTTGAGTTGTAAGATTTGTCATAATATATCTCTCATATCTCTTTGGAATAGATATATATTGAATGGTTGTGGCATTTTTATCTTTTAATCCCGCATATCCAATATCGCGATAATTTAAATTGGTAGCTTTTGCCACTACATCAATAAGTTTAAAAGTGCTCATATCCGATTTTTTAATCTTCAAAATTAGATATGAGCCTCTATTTGTAAAATTGTAAAGGGGTATCTCCTCTACAAAAAATCTATCAATAGTCTGTTTAAAATCAAAATATATGGGTTGATGGTTATAGGCGTAAATTTTTTTCATAATGGAATTATATCAATAATCCTTAGATTATGAATTTTAATTTTTGTTAAAAGCGACTAATAAGCCTGAAACAACAATTAAAATTATACCTATGGTGGTTAATAAATCTGGTAACTCATCTCCAAGTAGGACACCTATAATGGTAGCAAATAGAATATTGGAGTAGCTAATGGTTCCTACAACTCCAGCTTTTGTATATTCATAAGCCTTTGTCATCAAAATTTGAGAAATCGTAGCAGATAGCCCCATCATAATTAGATAGAACCATAATAGTCCATTTGGCATAATAAACTTGGAAAACATAAAATCTAACTCTTGTGGTGGATTGATATATGGGGTAATTAACATTAGAATAAGGGGTGCAATAGTTCCAACCCCCATAAAACTCATCACAATAGCTCTTGTATCATAATATTTTCTAAGCTCTCTAATAGATGTATATGCGAGTGCTGCACCAACTCCTGAAAATATTCCAAGAATATCATACTTATCAAATGAGTTATTTTGAGGTTGAGCAATTAATAGAATCCCTATAAAGCCTAAGATAATTGCAAGAACTGCCCAGATATTTAGTTTCTCTTTTAAAAAGATATATGCAAATATTGCTACAAATATGGGTGAAGTTTTATTATAAGTTACAACCTCCCCGAGGGGCATATATGCAATAATATAGAAGTATGCTAAGAGTGCCAAAAATCCCATAACTCCCCGAAATAGAAGCAGGAGAGGTTTTCCCCCAATCTGTTTAAGAGGTGACTTATATATAGAAAATCCCACTATTACTACTCCAAATATATTTCTAAAAAATGTGACCTCAACTCCGGGTAGGGTTTGACTGACAACCTTTGCAAATCCTCCCATAAATGCAAATGATAGAGATGCTAAGAGCATAAATAGTATGCCCTTATCTATATTTAATG